>CAZMRN010000015.1:0-17339 GCA_964568575.1 uncultured Caulobacteraceae bacterium | reverse complement strand
CGGGAAGCGTTTTGGCGCCGGCGGCGCTGACGCTCGCGGCGGCGGCGGGACGCGCGCGCGTATCGGTGATGCGCGCGCCGCGGATCGCGGTGTTGTCCGGCGGCGACGAAATCGCGCTGCCGGGAACGGCGCCGGGGCCGTGGCAAGTGTTCGATTCCACCCGCTATGGCGTCGCCGCGATGATCGCAGGCTTAGGCGCGACGGCGCATTTGGCCGGGCCTTTGCCGGACGATCGCGCCGCGGTGACGCGCGCAGTCGCCGCAGCGCTCGACGCGTGCGACCTAGTGCTGATGTTGGGCGGCGCCTCGGTGGGCGACCACGATCACGCGCGCGCCGCCGTCAGTGATTTGGGCGCGCAGTTCGAGGTGGAGAAGGTGGCGGTGCGCCCCGGCAAGCCGACATGGTTCGCCGTCGCCGGCGACACGCCAGTATTGGGGCTGCCCGGCAATCCGGCATCCGCGCTCGTCACCGCGCGCCTGTTTCTCGCGCCCATCCTGGCGCTGATGCAAGGCTTCGAACCCGACCTGCTCACGTGTACGCAGACGGCGGTCATGGGGCATGCCTTAGGGCCGAACGGCCCGCGCGAGCACTATCTGCGCGCCGACGCGCACTATGATGGCGACGGTCGCTGCGTCGTGCGCGCTTTCAGCGATCAGGATTCGTCGCTGATGACGGTGGCCGCTGCGGCCACTGCGCTGCTGGTGCGGCCGGTCGACGATCCGGCGCGCGCGGCCGGCGACCTGGTGCAGATCCTGTCGTTCGCCGCGCGGCTTACGCGCTAGCCTGTATCGCCGCGCGCCGGATGCGCACCGGTATCGCGCTCATGATCGGGATGCCTGTGTAGGGATCGAAATCGCGATCATTGAACGACAGCCGCCCGGTGTTTCCGCCGTCGAGAAAGGGATTCTCCTTCTCGTCGGGATTGCCGCCCCAGGCGTGCGTGATCGACACGCAGCCGGGCCGCACATCCGGCGCGGCCTCGGCCACGCAATGGATGGACGCGCGCGCGGATTCGATCTCGAGCACCTCGCCCTCGACGAAGCCGTGAGCGGCCATGTCGTCGGGATTCATGAAGGCCGGATTGTACGGACGGCGGCGGCGCAATGCGGGCGCCTCATGCCAATTGGAATTGTGCGCATCGTGCAGACGCCGGCTGATGACGCGGAACGGATAGACGTCATCGGTTGCGGGCAGGGGCGCGGCGGCGATGTCGTTCAGCTCCTGCATCATCGCCGGCGCGCCGAGCTGCAGCTTGCCGCTCCATCCCGCAGGCTTCGGCTGCACCGGCACGCGCTGCAAATCCCAAACGTGCCCGTTGGGATGTTTCAGCACCTCGTCATAAGGAATCGGCGACCCGTTGGTGACCATGCGCCAGATGTCGGTCTCGCTCGGCTTGTTCTGCATATCGACGCACGTCGCGTGCTCGGCCGCGCGCTTGGGATCGTGAATGGCGAACGTTTTGACCTTGAGCCCAAGCCCCAGACGCTGGGCCATGGCGTAGAATGTCTCCCACTCCTCCACCACATCCGAGCCAGGCGGCGGCGCGGCGAGCGGCGGCGTCGCCTGCGCATAAGGCAGATCGAAACCCCAGCCGACGCCGAGCGTGCCGAGGAATTCGTTGAGCGCGGTGTTGCCTTCAAGCTCCATCGGCAGCTTCACCGCCACCGTATAGTGCGCGATCTTCCCGGTCGCCGATTGGCGCGGATCGAAGCACACGAGCAGATCGAGCGCCTTCATCGCTTCGTGCGTTTTCAATTGATCCGGCCAGGCCAGCATCGGATTGCCGCCGAGACAGATCAGCGCCTTGATCTGCCCTTCGCCGGGCGTGAGAATTTCATCGGCGAGCGCGCCTGTCGGCAAGCCGGAGGCGCATTCCGTCAACCCGCGCACGCGCAGCTTTTCCCCGAAATCCCAGGCCGGAAACGGCCCCGGCGAAGCCGCGATCGCGGGGAACGGCTCGATCAGCACGCCCGGATTGCGCTTGAGATCGCCCTCTTTCATCCACCAACCGCGCGTGGTGGTGACGCATTTCAGCAAATATTCCACGAGATTGCCGCGGCCGGACATGTTGGCCCCGGTGCCGCCCGCGGCTGCGCCGCGCTGCGCGCGACCCAATATCTCGGCTGCAGCGATGAAATCATCGACCGGCACGTCGGCGCGCGCGCACGCATAGTCCGGCGTATAGGGCTCGACGGCTTGTTTCAGCGCCGCGAAACCATCGGCGTTGTCGTCGATGAAGGCGCGGTCGATCAAGCCGTTGGCGATCCAATAGCGGATGAAGCCGGCGAGCAGCGCGGGGTCTTCGCCCGGCCGCGCCTGGAGGTGCACGTCGGCGTGCTTGGCGCAATCGGTGACGCGCGGGTCGATGACGACGAGTTTCAGCCCGTTCTTCTTGGCGTCATGCAGCCGCTTGGCCGGATTCATGCCGAGCCCGCCATTCATCGACACGATCGGATTGGTGCCGACGAGCAGCAGCGCATTCCATTCGTCGACCATGGGCGTGCCGGCGAGCCATGGCCCATGCAACGCCGCCGCCACGCCCTTGCCCGGCTGATCGATCGTCACGCTGGTGAAGATCATTTTCGAGCCGATCGCCTGCATGAAGGCGAGCGCGAACGCCTGGGCGCCGAAATTGTTGTAGCCGAACGTGCCGATATAGAGCGCGACGCTGCGCGGCCCGTGCTCATCGACGATCGCCTTGATGCGATCGGCGATCTCCGCGGCGGCCTGGTCGGAGGCGATCGGCGCATACGAGCCGTCGGGCTGGCGCTTGATCGAGTGCGTCAGCCGCGAGGGCAGATACGGCATTTCCGCGATCTGGCGGCCCTTGATGCAGGAATAGCCGTGATAGGCCGGGTTGTCCTTGTCGCCATGGACCGCGACGGGAACGCCGTCCTCGAAATCGACCAGCAGCGCGCATTGCGCATGGCAGACGCGGCAGACGATCGGCTTGCGTTCGATGCTCGGCCCGGCGGCGTCAGCGGACATCGGCTCTCCTCCCCTGCCGGCCCCGCTGCGCCGGAGGGGCGCGCGACGATCCCGGCGCGGCGGCCGCCTCTGCGGACGGCTTCGCGCGAAGGGTCAAAAAAGACCGGACTGCACGAAACCGTCAAGGGTGACGGTTTTTGGGGGCCCTCGAGCCTCATCTTGAGCGGCGCCGCGCACGCTAGGCGCGGCGCGTCGCGGCGGCGTCACGCAACGTTAGACTGCGTAGCGACCATCGACTCGAACGCTGCGAGCGCGACGGACCGCAAGCGGGCCCGCTCCTTGGCGAGCGCCTCGCCTTCAAGCACTTCGCATTGCTCCTGGCGCCGTTCGCCGCCTTCGGGCGACGCGCCGGCGCGACGGCGCCGATCCGGCCCGAAATAGCCGGCCGCGCGGATGAAACGCCAAGGCGCCCCGGTCACATGATTGACGTGCTTTTGCACGTCAGCCGCGGTGAAGGGCGAGCGAATGAGCGAGTTCGCCCCGGCATTCAGCGCGGCGGAGGCGCGCGTGACGTCCAACATCGAAGAAATAACCACGATGCCGACCATTGGGTCTGGGGACGTTGCCGGATCGCGCAGCACCTTAATCATGGCCAACAGCGCGTCCCAGTTATCCTCCCAATTCAGAAGAACGAGATCTCTTCCGATCACCAGCTCGTGCAACAGCGCCTTCTCGTTCTCCGCGGCGCTGTGATTGGAACAGCCGAAGCCGCGCAGAATCGATCGCTGGATCGACGAGACGTAGCCTTCCCGATCGTAGATGACGATCGCCAGCTTTGACGGTTCCACGTCGTTCTCCTGGCGCGCTTTGCGGCCCGCTCTTAGCCGCCCGTGGCGAAGAGACGGTCGATTTCGTCCTGATCCACGCCCTCGCCCGGCATCGCCGGCCCATTGAGCAGAAGATCGTCGAGATTCGCTGGAGCCGGCGTCTCCTCGGGCTGCTCCTCAGAATCGCCCAACAATTCCGCCAGAGCGCCGAGTTTGTCTTCAATGTGAAGCAGGGTCTCAATGACTTTGGTGCTGCGTTGCCCAGCCAAATCTTGAAAAGCGCATGCCTCCATCATGGACATGCACTTCTGCTCGACGAGCCCCCTATAGGCTTCGAGGCTCAAATCTTGCGGGGCGGCCATGATTTCATCGACCGAGTCCATGATCTGGTTCGCCGCGGTCTCAGTGGTCTCGATGATCATGCCGATCTCGCTCATGGCCGACGGCAAGCGCTGAAATCGCATCTCGGAGGGCCTTAGTTCTGCGATCGCTTGCCGAGCGGCGGCGACGTAGGTGCGCAACAGCAGGCGCTCCGAGTCTTCAAGTCTGTCGGCATGGCCTTGCATGTCACAGCTCCCCCAAAACTGCGGACATCTTCTGTTTCAACACAGCCTGGGTGAAAGGCTTGATGATATAATTGTTGACGCCAGCTTGGCGCGCGGCGACGACGTTCTCCGCCTTCGCCTCTGCGGTGACCATGATGAAGGGCAGCTTAGCTGTGCGGGGCTCGGACCGCACCTGCTTCAACAAGTCCAGGCCGGTCATGGGTTGCATGTTCCAATCCGAAATGACCAGGCCGTAGTCCTTGGTTCGAATCAGATCGTACGCCGCCTTCCCGTCGGTGGCCTCGTCGACATTGAGAAAGCCTAATTGGTGCAACAGACCGCGCACGATTTTGAGCATCGTGCGATAATCGTCCACGATCAGTATGGACATATCACGGCTTACGGCCATTTTGCCCTCTGCAATAAAAAATGAGGCCCGTCAGCTCCCAAACCCCTTGAGGCCCATGATAATCGTTCTACCTGAAGTACATTTAACGGCTCCTTAAGCGCGCCCCGCTCAGCTTCGGATCAGGATTCGGAACAGGATTCCGGAGCGCGGCTCTATGGACGACATCATTCGCGACTTCCTCGCCGAAGCGACCGAAAGCATGGACGCGCTCGACCGGTCATTGGTGAAGCTGGAGGAATCGCCCAACGATCCGGAACTGCTCTCGGAAATTTTCCGGGTTATGCACACCATTAAAGGGACGTGCGGATTTCTTGGGCTGCATAGATTGGCGTCCGTCGCGCATGCCGCAGAGGACGTGTTGGGCCAGTTCCGAGATGGCGCTCTGTCTCCCTCTCAGGAAAGCGTTTCCGCGATCTTGCAAGCGGTCGATCTGATCAAGTGGCTTTTGGCGCAGCTCGAGGCGCTGGGGCATGAACCGACAGGCGACGACAGGGCCTTGGTGCAGAAGCTGAAGGCCATGGCGGCGACGCCGCAGGCTCACGACGAACCATCCAAATCTGAGGGGGAGCCGCTGGCGCAGCGCATAGGCGGCGTCTCGGCCGTCGATTGCGCCGTGGAGTTGGCGCTCTCCAGCGTGAAAGCCAAGCCGGAAGGGCTACGGTTTTGCGGCGCACCGGAAGAAGGCCTGCAAGCTTCGCTTCGAGATTGCGTTTGGGGACTGCTCGAAGGTGCGCAAGGCGTTTCGCTGGCGCGTACGCTGCTCGAGTTCGGTCTCGACAACCCGAATGAAACAAAAGTCTTCGCCGCCGCTCTGGTGGCGGGATTGTCGGAACTTGGCGTCGAGCCTCAGGATGCAGACGCCATCGGGGCAATCTTGTCGACGTCAGATGCAGCCCCCTCCTCTTCCGAGACGCCCGACGTCAAGTCCGACGCGGCATCCTCCTCGGTTGCGACACAATCCATTCGCGTAAATGTCGAGGCGCTCGAGCAACTTATGAACGTCGCCAGCGAGCTGGTTCTGATCAGGAATCAGCTGCTGCAGACATTGCGATCGCAACCGGAAAGCCCCTTTGCAGCGCCGCTCCAGCGCCTAAACCACGTGACGACGGAGCTCCAAGAAAGCGTCATGACGACGCGGATGCAGCCCATCAGCGCAGCCTGGGCGAAGCTTCCGCGCATCGCGCGCGACCTCGCCGTCGAATTGAACAAGCGCATCGAAGTCGTCATGCAAGGCGCCGAAACGGAGCTCGACCGCCAAGTCCTCGAAATGATCCGGGATCCGCTGACGCACATGATCCGCAATGCTGCTGATCATGGGCTTGAGGCTCCCGGAGAGCGCGCAAAGGCCGGCAAACCCGAGACCGGCCGCATCTTGCTGGCGGCGCGCCACGAAGGCAGCCACATCGTCATCGAAGTCTCAGATGACGGCCGTGGACTGCAGCCGTCGAAGCTGCGCGCAAAGGCGTTCGCCAGAGGCCTTATCACGGCGGCCGAGGCTGAGAATTTATCCGACACCAAGATACAGCAGCTTATCTTTCATCCCGGGTTTTCCACGGCCGAGGCGGTTTCAGGCATATCTGGACGCGGCGTCGGCATGGACGTCGTACGCACGAACATTGAGAAAATCGGCGGCACTGTCGAACTGGCCTCCACTGAAGGGCGCGGCACGCGATTTACGATCCGTATTCCACTGACGCTGACGATCGTGTCTGCGCTGATCGTCGATTGCTGCAGCCAACGCTTCGCCATGCCGCAATCCGCTGTGGTCGAGCTGGTTGGCGTCGGCGGCGGGTCGGGCCGGGCCATTGAAACGATCAATGGCGCGCCCGTGCTGCGTCTCAGAGACAGACTGCTTCCACTGGTGTCCCTGCAAGAACTGATGAAGCTCGACGGGCCCAGCTCCGACGACGAAAGAAGCATCCTGGTGACGCGGATTGGTGCATTTTCCTTCGGCATTATAGTGGATCGGGTTTTCGACACCGAAGAAATCGTTGTGAAGCCCGCAGCCAGCATCCTTCGATCTATACCCTATTATTCAGGCGCCACGATCTTGGGCGACGGCGCCGTGATCATGATCCTGGATCCCAAAGGGATCGCCACGCGGATTGGATCGTTCGAAACAGAACAACCCGATGACATCTTCGTTGGCCAAGACCAAAGGTCCGAACACATACAGCTTTTGCTCGTTCGAAGCGGTCACCAATCGCCAAAGGCGACACCCCTTCAGCTGGTGTCGCGCATCGAAGAGGTGCCGCTAAGCTCGATCGAATACGCCAATGGAAAACCTGTTCTCCAGTATCGCGGGCGCCTCATGCCGCTTATCGGAGCAGAAGGCGAGACGACGTTCGGAGAGCCCTGGGAGACGCGACCCGTCATCGTCTTCGACAATCAAGGGCGGGCGATCGGCTTGGTGGTCGACGAAATCCTCGACATCGTCGAAGCGCCGCTGGTGCGAGAGTTCAAGGCGGATCGCCCCGGCATCCTTGGCAGTTTGGTGATCCGCGATCGCGTCACCGATCTTTTGGATCTTTCCTATTTCTGGCGGCTATCCGCCGCCGACACCGCCAACATCTCAGCCGACGCCATGGCGAAGCCGCAACGAAAGGCGTTGATCGTAGACCCCAGCCCGTTCCAGAGAAATCTCGTCGCTCCGTTGCTTGCGATGGCTGGCTATCGGATCGTTGTTTCCGAAACGACCCAGAACGTCGCATCGACGATCGATCGGGATGGTCCGTTTGACGTGATACTCGCCGACGCGGCAAGCGACGATCGCTCGTGGATCAACGGGCTCGCCTCGCCGGTGATCGGACTTTACGACGACCCATTGGCCATCCGCCAGAGCGACGCGGAAGGCTTCACCCGCCTCGCCTGCCGATTCGATCGCGATGAGCTCATGAGTTCGCTCGAGATCGTCGGCGAAAGCCACCGGAGCGCAGCATGAGCCAAACTGCACAACCGACGACCGGAGACGTTGATCTCGTTACGATGACGGTCGGCGATGCAAGCTTCGGCATCCCGGTCCTGCAGGTGCGCGACGTGCTCGATTCGCCAGCAACCTATCCCGTGCCTCTCGCCCCTCCGGAGATAAAAGGATCGATCAATCTCCGCGGTCGTATTGTGACCGCGATCGACCTGCGCACACGCTTGGGAATGGGCCCCCGCGAGCCCGGCGCTCGTTGCATGTGCGTCATTGTCGAGTCTGACTCAACTTCCGAGCCCTACGCCTTTCTCGTCGACGAGATCGGCGATGTGCTCAAACTGTCCGCCGCAGACTATGAGCCCAATCCAATTACGCTCTCAAAGGAATGGGCGCGCGTGTGCCGAGGATTGTATCGGCGATCGGGCTCCTTGCTGCTCGTCCTCGATGCTCAGGCCGTGCTCAACTTAGACGAGCTCCGGCGCGCAGCATGAGCGCTCAGCGCGCTGGCAGATGCGCGCTTACCGGAAGAAAAACGCCTCGCTCTTGGGCGACGCCTGAGAACTTGTTTGTTACGCCAGTAAGATTGTCGGCGCTGCCCAGAAACAACACGCCGTCTGGCGTCATCTGCCGCGAGATCATGTCCAACGCCTTGGCCTTATTGGGCACGTCAAAATAAATCAGCACATTCCTGCAGAAGACGACATCGAAGAAGCCCAGACGCGCGCCGCTTTCAAGGAGATTGTGCGTTTCGAACCGGACCAGCCTGCGCACTGGATCTGCGATGGTGTAGTTTCCGCCGTCGATACGGCGAAAATGTCGCGAGAGCCGCTCATCCGATAAGCCGCGCTTCACCTCGAATGCGGAGTATACGCCAGACTGAGCCTTGAGGACGATCGGCGCGGAGATGTCCGTGCCGACGACCTCCCATGTCCATCCTGGCAAGTGATTGAACTTCTCAAGAATAAGCATCGCAATGGAGTACGCCTCCTGACCGCTGGAGCAAGCGGCGCTCCAAATTCGAATCGCCTTCCTGCTGGCGCGCGCGCGAACAAGCTCGGGCAGCACCACGTTCGCGAGGTAATCGAATGGCTTTTCGTCTCTGAAGAACAGGGATTCATGGGTCACCATCGCCTCGATGACAGCCTGAATCATGTCTTCGCGCGGTCGCTCGCGAAGGGCGGAGACGAGCTCGATGACGCTGCGCATGCCGAGCTTTTGCGCAACTGGGCCTAGCCTGCTCGCCACAAGGTAAAGCTTGTCGCTCGTGAGCGCCATGCCGCTGCGGCTGAGAAGTAATTGTTGCAGCGCTGCAAAATCACCGCTTGATATCATTTGCAGGCCCCATGCATTGGCTGAGATACTCCGCTGCGTCGTCAAGCGACAATTGCGCCATTGCGCGACCGGTTTTCATGGCTGCGCCGGGCATCCCGTAGACGACGCTTGACGCTTCGTCTTGCACAATGAACGAGCCGCCCGCGTTGGCCACCGCGACGCAGCCATCAGCGCCATCGCGCCCCATGCCGGTGAAAATCGCCGCCAGCAAGCCGCCGCCATAGGCTGAAGCAAGGCTGCGCAGCATCGGATCGACGGCGGGCTTGCAGAAGTGCTCCGGCGGGCCATCGGACAATTGTATCGTTAGCCCAGACAAATCCTTTCGAACCAGCATGTGCTTTCCGCCGGGCGCCACATAAATGACGCCCGGCTGCACGCGCGCGCCGTCTGCGCCCTCCATCGCCGTCGCGCCGCTTACTTGACCCAGCTGCTCGGCGAACAGCGCGGTAAATGTCGGCGGCATGTGCTGCGTGATGAACACGGGAGTGACGACGCCTCGTGTCTTCGCCCGCGCAAACACCTTCAGCAGCGCGGTCGGGCCGCCGGTTGAACTTCCGATCGCGATCGCGGTCGGTCGCAACGGCCGCACGCCCAGCGCGCGCTTCGGAACGGCGGGCGGCTTTGGCGCAACCTTGCGAAGGCCGTGCGCCTTGATCTTGGCGAGCAGTTCCTGGAAAAACGCCGACTGCGCAGAGGCGCCGTCGGCGGCGTCGGGCTTCGGCACATAATCCGATGCGCCAAGCTGCAGCGCCTTGAAGCTCATCCCGGCATGCCGGCGCGTCAGCGCCGACGCCATGATGACGACCACGCCAGGTTTGGCCTCAAGAATCTTCGGCAGCGCTGCAAGCCCGTCCATGACAGGCATCTCGACATCAAGCACCACGACATCCGGGGAGAGCGCGCTGGTCATCGCAATCGCATCCCGCCCGTCGCCAGCGGCGCCGACCACCTTGATCGCCGGATCGCCGCTGATGCCTCTCGAAATGATTCCGCGGATCACAGCAGAATCATCGACCAAAAGCACCTTAATCTGCGCCGTCACGACCCCACCCCCTCTTCAACCGGGACCTACTGGTTGATGAAGCGATCGATCGTGACGCGGAGCTCCTCGCCCTGCCGCGACAGTTCCGCAGAGGCCTGCAACAGATCCCCGGCGGCGGTGCTGTTCTGTCTCGCCGCTTCAGTAACGCCGTCTATGTTGTTGCTGACCTGCCTCGTGCCGTCCGCCGCTTGCGACACATTGATGGCGATTTCGCGCGTTGCCGTTGATTGCTCCTCCACCGCTCCGGCGATCGCCGTCGCTATTTGAGCAACCTGCTTGATCGTGTCGGCGATGCCGTTGATCGCCTCCACGGAAGCTGAGGTCGCCGCTTGCATGGCTGCAACTTGCGAGGAAATCTCATCGGTGGCTTTCGCTGTTTGGTCGCTCAGACTCTTTACCTCGGACGCAACCACCGCAAAGCCCTTGCCAGCTTCGCCGGCGCGCGCCGCCTCGATCGTCGCGTTCAGCGCCAGCAGCTTGGTCTGACCCGCAATGTTATTGATGAGCGTAACGACGTTGCCGATCTTCTGCGCCGCTTCAGCAAGTCCCTGCACCGAAACGCTGGTCTTGTCCGCCTCGGCGACAGCGCGCTGCGTAACCGAATTGGACTCCGCGACCTGTCTCGCAATTTCAGCGATAGATGCCGACAGCTCCTCTCCGGCGGCGGAGACGGTCTGGACATTCGACGACGCCAATTGCGACGCCGAGGCGACCTCCGAGGCGCGCCGGGTGGTGTCTTCCGCCGTCCTGGACATCGACTCTGCAGTCGCCCGCATTTCCGTCGACGCAGAGGCGACGATGTCGGCGATCTGCTTCACCTTAAACGCAATGTCCATCTGCCCGGTGACGTCGGACGCGAACTTGACAACCTTGATCGGCTTGCCCTCCGCATCCAAAATGGGGTTGTAGCTCGCCTGAATATAGATTTCGCGGCCGCCCTTCGCGATGCGTTTGTATTGACCAGCGTCGAATTCGCCGCGGGACAATTTGTCCCAAAACGCGCGGTAGCTTGGCGCGTTGCGCTCCATCGGATCCACGAACATCGAATGGTGCTGTCCTTGTATCTCTTGGAGCGTATATCCGAGCGTGCGAAGAAAATTGTCGTTCGCCGTCAGGATGCGACCGTCAAGGGTGAACTCGATCACGGCCTGAGAACGACTAATCGCCGCCACTTGGCCTTGATAATTCGCCGTAGCAGTCTTTTGTGCGGTGATGTCGATAGCGAACTTGACGACCTTGAGCGGCTTGCCGCTCATGTCGAGAATCGGATTGTAGCTTGCTTGAATCCAAATCTCGCGACCGCCCTTGCCGATGCGCTTGTACTCTCCGGCGTCAAACTCGCCGCGGCCCAGCTTTTCCCAAAACATCCGATAATCGCTGCTTGAGCGCATGGATGGTTCGACAAACATGGAATGGTGCTGGCCGCGGATTTCCTCGATTGAGTATCCGGTGGTCTTGAGGAAGTTCTCGTTGGCGCTCAGTATTCTTCCATCGAGGGAAAACTCGATCACCGCCTGCGATTTTCCGATCGCCGCGATTTGGCCCTCATAGTTCGCCGTCGCGAGCTTTTGCTCGGTAATGTCGGTGGCGAACTTGATGACCTTTACCGGCCGGCCCGCGGAATCGAAAATCGGGTTGTAGGTCGCCTGTATCCAGATTTCGCGCCCCGCCTTGTCGATCCGCTTATATTGGCCGGCGTCAAACTCGCCGCGGCCCAGCTTGTCCCAGAACATGCGGTACTCGTGGCTCGACCGATGGGCAGGGTCCACGAACATCGAATGGTGCTGTCCCTGAATTTCCTGAAGCGTGTAGCCTAGCGCGCGTAGGAAGTTGTCGTTGGCGGTCAGGATGCGCCCATCGAGGCTGAACTGAATGACCGCCTGGGATCTGTTGATCGCGGCGACCTGGCCCTCAAGATCGCTCAACGCGCTGTTCGCCGGCTTCAGCGCGGCGACGGAACCGAAACGAGACAATGCGGCCTCCCCCGAGGAATGTGATGATCGGGACTTGTCCAGTGCGTTTACACTGCGGGGAGTTGGTTAATTGAGCGTGCATATTTTGGGCGCAGGTCGCGCGCGCTCAACTTTAGCGCGGTAAGCGCAAGAGCGCGGCGGTCCCTTACGCGGGCTCGACGATCCGAAAACAACTGGAGCGGGCGATGAGATTCGAACTCACGACCCCAACCTTGGCAAGGTTGTGCTCTACCCCTGAGCTACGCCCGCATCCGTGGGGTTCCCGGGGCGCGAGGCCCTCGGTCTGAGGAGCGGTGATATCGCAGAGGGGCAAGGGCAGCGCAAGAGGCGAACCTGCCCCTTCCCTACCCCTTCTTCGGCGGCTTTAGCCTGCGCCGGTGGATGTGGCTGTCGGTGATGACGTGGCCGCCGGGGGTGCGGCCGGTGAAATAATCGCGCTGCCAGCCTTTCTTGACCGTCTCCTCGTGGTTCTTCGCGAGGTTTTCCAGGAACTTGTTCCGGCTGTCGCCCCATTCGCGATACTGCTTCTCCAGCTCCGGATCGGCGCTGATCGGCTTCACCACCGGCTCGAACGCGTCGATGGCGGCGTGCGGGATCGGCATGACGAAGCAGAACGGCTCGCCCTTCTTGAAGCTGACCATGCCCGGCCGCGTGAAATGCCAGTTCATTGTGAACGGGAACGGCAGCCAATTGGTCTCCACCACGCCGGTCAGCGGCTGGATGCCGTCCTTCACCCAATTGGGCGGCCCGCCGACCCAGAGGTCCCAGTCCGGATCGGTGCGGAACAGATAGCCGGTGTGGAAAGTCAGCACCCCGCCGGAGAAGTGCGACACCGCCCAACGCGCCAGCTGCTCGGGGGTGGTTTCGTCGTCCGCGTCGAGGCGGATGTCGGCGGCGCGCGGCCCGCCGTTCCAGCTGGCGGTGAACGACACCGGCGAGATCAGCTCCCAGCCGGTCGTGTTTGCCACGACCAGCGGCAGGCAGCGATAGGGGTGACGGTCGCCGAACACGTCCATCCATTGCCGATCCGGGCGGCCGGGGACCATTTCTGCAGGCGTGGGATCGACGGCGTAACAGGTGAGTTTCATCGCCCCTGGTCTAGACGAGGCCGCGGGCCTGATCCAAGCCTTGGCGCCATGCCCGCTGCGCCGCAGGACCTGTTCGCCTATCTCGACCGCATCGGCGTCGCCCATGAGACGACCGCGCATCGGCCGATTTTCACCGTGGACGAAGGGCGCGATTTGAAAGCGCGCATGCCCGGCGTGCATTCGAAAAACCTTTTCCTCAAGAGCAAGACGGGCGCGCTTTATTTGCTGTGCGCCGATTCAGACACCCGCATAGACTTGAACACGACAGCCAAAGTCTTGGGCGCGGTGCGTTTCAGCTTCGGATCGGCGGAGCTTCTCTTGGAGACGCTCGGCGTTTCGCCCGGCTCGGTCACCGTGTTCGCGCTGATCAACGACGCAGCCGGCCGCGTGCGTTTGATCCTGGACGAGGCCCTCTTCGCCGCAGACCCTGTCCATTTCCATCCGCTCACCAATGCGGCGACGACCGCGATCAGCCGCGCCGGGCTCCTGGCGTTCACCGCCGCGATCGGGCGGACGCCGATCCGCCTGCGGTTTGACGAAGCGGGCCGCCCGATTGCGATTGAACCGGACGGCGCCACGCGCCATCTAGGCGAGTGACGTTTCGGGAACGGCCATGACTTTCTCACCTCTGCGCGACGCATCCTCCGCCGGCGGCGATCCGATCAAGAACGGGTCCGACCAGACCTTCATGGCCGACGTCATCGAGACCTCGAAGACGACGCCGGTCGTGGTCGATTTTTGGGCGCCCTGGTGCGGCCCGTGCAAGCAATTGACCCCAGCGCTGGAGCGCGCCATCCGCGCCGCGAACGGCAAGGTGAAGCTGGTCAAGATCAATATCGACGACAACCCCGCCATCGCCGGCCAGCTCGGCGTGCGCTCGATCCCGGCCGTGTTCGCGTTCGACAAGGGCCGCCCGGTCGACGGGTTCATGGGCGCGGTGCCCGACAGCCAGATCAAGCTGTTCATCGACAGGCTGGCCGGCGCCGGCGACGCCGACGAGATCGGCGAATTGCTGGCCCAGGCGCAGGAAAGCCTGAAGCTGGGCGATCTCGGCGGCGCGGCGCAAGGCTTCGCAACCGCGCTGCAGATCGATCCCGCGAACGCCAAGGCGATCGCCGGCCTGGCGCGCTGCTATCTCGCCAGCGGCGAGCCCGACGAGGCGCGCGCAACGCTCACCATGGCGCCAGACGACAAGAAGAACGATCCTGACATCGCCGGCGTGCGCGCCGCACTCGAACTCGCCGCCGAAGCGGCCGATGCGGGCGATCCGCGCGCGCTCGCGGCGAAGGTCGCAGCCAACGCCAACGATGTCGAAACCCGTTATCAATTGGCCCGCGCGCTTGCTGCGCGCGGCGACCTGGAGGCCGCCGTCGATCATCTGTTGACGATCATCGAAAAGGATCGCGCCTGGAACGACGAGGCTGCGCGCAAGCATCTGATCAAGATCTTCGACGCCGCCGGCGGCGGCTCGGACATCGCCAAGCAAGGACGGCGGCGCCTGTCGGCCATTCTCTTCTCTTAGCGCTGCGGGAGGCGGACATGTTCGGCTACCGCAAACCGGCGGACCTGCCAGGGACGATCCCGCTGTTCCCATTGACCGGCGCGCTCCTGTTTCCGCGCGGGCAATTGCCGCTCAACATTTTCGAACCGCGCTATCTCAACATGGTCGATGACGCGCTGGCGGGCGATCGCGTAATCGGCATGATCCAACCCGCCGGCGGCCCTGCGGCGAAACCGGCCCTGGCGCATGTCGGCACGCTCGGCCGCATCACGAGTTTCTCGGAAACCGAAGACGGGCGCTACCTGATGACGCTGACGGGCGTCATTCGTTTCCGTCTTGCGAAAGAACTCGACGGGCCGACGCCCTATCGCCGCGCGAGCGTCTCTTACGACGACTTCGCCTCCGATCTCTATCCGCCAGAGCGCGGCCTGGCGATCGATCGCGAGCGCTTGCGCGATGCGCTGCGCGCCTATGTCGATCAGCACGGATATCAGGCGGATTGGAACGCCGTCGACGCCGCCGAGCCGGAATCGCTGGTGCACGCCATCGCGGCGTTGTGCCCGTTCGACCCGCTCGCCAAGCAAGCGCTGCTTGAGACGATCACGATCGCCGACCGCTGCGCTGCGCTGATTGCGCTGTTGGAGATGGGCGTCGACGACGACGAAGCGTCAGGCCAGAGGCTGCAATGAGCGACGCGCCCGAACTCGATCCGAAACTGCTCGAGGTGCTGGTGTGTCCGCGGTCGCGCACGCCGTTGCGCTATGACCGCGAAAAGCAGGAACTGATATCGCCCGCCGCCCGCCTCGCCTACCCGATCCGCGACGGCGTGCCGATCCTTTGGGAAGAAGAGGCGCGCGAGCTCGGTCCCGACGAATGACCGCGCCGGCCTGGCCGACGAGCCTGACCTTCGACTCCCAACGCAAAGCGCTGTCGATCGTCTTCGACGACGGCGCGCGCTTCGACATCCCATACGAATTGCTGCGCGCCGAGAGCCCGAGCGCGGCGGTGCGCGGCCATCGCGCCGGCCCGCCGCCCGCGGTCGGCGGCAAGAGCGGCGTCGGCGTTGCGAACGCTGCGCATGTCGGCCGCTATGCGGTGCGAATCGTTTTCGACGACGGTCATGACAGCGGGCTTTATTCCTGGGCCTTGCTGCGCGACCTCGGCGAAAATCTGGAGACTCGTTGGCAGGCGCATCTTGCGCGACTCGCCGCGGCCGGGCTGTCGCGCGAGGCTTAAGCGGCCAGACTTTCGCCGCGCAGAAGCTTCGGCAGGTCGCCGGCGGCGCCGCCGGCGGTGCGCATGAAATAGCGCCGCGCCGGCCCGATGCGATTGACGATCGACAAGCCGACATCGCGCGCAAACCGCACCGGAGCGATGTCGTTGGAAAACAAGCGATCGAACATGTCGGTCGCCGCCGCCATCGCGACATTGTCGAAGCGCCGCCACCGTTGATACCGCTCCAATGCGGTGGCGTCGCCGGCGTCGAGCCCGAGCGCGACAGCATCGGCCACGCATTCGGCGAGCGCGGCCACATCCTTCAGGCCTTGATTGAGCCCCTGCCCCGCGATCGGGTGAATGCCATGGGCTGAATCGCCGGCGAGCGCGATGCGCGGCGCGATCATTTTTTCGGCGAGCTTCAGCGCGAGCGGATAGGAAAAGCGCGGCCCCTCCAGCGTCACCGCGCCGAGAAAGCTTCCGAACCGCCGCATCAATTCGGCATGGAACGCATCGTCAGACAGGCGCAGCAGCGCCGCGGTCGCTTCGGGGCGCTCCACCCACACCACATTGGCGCGATTGTTCGTCAACGGCAGGATCGCAAACGGCCCGCTCGGCAGAAAATACTCGTGCGCGACGCCGCCATGCGGCTTCTCGTGCGCCACGGTGCAGACCAGCGCCGTCGCATCATAAGCGCGATCGATCGTGCGGACGCCAGCCCACCCACGCACGAAGGATCGCCGCCCATCGGCGCCGACAAGCAAAGGCGCCGCAATCACCTCGCCGGATTGCAGCGTCGCGCGCATGACCACACCGTCGCGCGCGAGGTCCGACACCGTCATCGGCTGGATCATGCGGATCGACGGGCGCGCCCGCACGGCCTGGTCGAGCGCCCGCCGCAAGTGGCGCGCCTCCAGCATGACGCCCAGCGCCTCGCCGCCTTCGGGATCGATTTCCCGCGCGTCGAAATGCAGATGCCGCAAGGAGGCGCCGCCGCCACGCGGATCGCCGGCGGGCCGCCCATCGGTGACCATGATGCGGCGGATCGGCTGCGCCGTGGCGTCAAGCGCATCGGCCACGCCCAGCGCGCGCAACATGCGATACGAGGCGAACGCGATCGCGAAGCCGCGGCCGTCGAAATGCGGCGCCAGGGTCTCTTGGGGTTGCGAGGCGTCGACGACGACGACGGAAAGTCCCGCCTGATCCAGCGCGAGCGCCAGCGTCTGGCCCACGAGGCCGCCTCCAATGACGGCGATATCGGCGTGGCTGTGCGCGACGGTCATGGCGCGAATGTGGGGCCTCGCGCGGGCGCGGTCGATGCGGCGCATTGCGTCGCACGAAGCTTGGGCGCCTCCGCCCGTTTTTTGTGCGCATTCGGCGCGGCGGCGAAATCGCCGTCGCGCGCGCTTGCCCCACGCCGCGGCGCCCCGCCCCTATCGCTCCGATCGAGGGGACGCGCGCGGAGCGCTCACGAAATTTCGGCCGAAACGGGAGTTGGGCATGCACGACAGAAAGACAGGATACGGCGTATGGCGAGAGGGGGTCCGGTTTGTGCGCCT
>CAZMRN010000014.1:7818-17416 GCA_964568575.1 uncultured Caulobacteraceae bacterium | reverse complement strand
ATGGCCGACATCGCCGCCGCAGCGGGCGTTGCGGTCGGCACGCTCTATCGCTTCTTTCCCGACAAGGCGTCGCTCCTGGCGGCGCTGCATGCGCGTCTCGAGGATCGATTCATCGGCGCGATGACGCGCGGCTGGCGCGCCGCCGACGATCCGCGCGAAGCCTTCGCGCCGATGATCGAAGCGCTGTTCGACGAAGCGGAGCGGGCGCGCGCAGCGATGCCGCTTTATGCGATGACGCGCGACAGCGTCAGCGCCGCCGAGTTCACGCCCGGCGCGCGCATGATCGCCGCGATCGGCGCGCTTTACAAAGAAGGCTGCGCGCGCGGCGCCTATCATCGCCATGAGCCGCGCATCGCCGCCGCGATCGCGCACGGCATGGTCGATGGCGCCATGCGCGCCTGGATGACGGAGCCTGAGACGCGCGCCGCGGTCGGCGCTGCGCTGAACATGCTGTTCGTGCGCGCTTTTGCGAAGCCTGCGCCTGGACCGTAACGCTTAGCCCTTGAGCGCGTCGCCCAGCAGACGCAGCACGCGTTCGTTGCCGGCGATCACCGCGCCGGTCTGCATGAAATCGCCGCCGTCGACTTCGCGCGCAAAGCCGCCCGCCTCGCGCACGAGTACGGCGCCGGCGGCGAAATCCCATGGCGACAGGCCGCGCTCCCAGAAGCCGTCGACGCGCCCGGCGGCGACATAGGCGAGGTCGAGCGCGGCCGAGCCGAACCGACGCACGCCCGCCGTGGCCGCCATCACGCGCCCCAGTTCCGCAAGCGCCTTGTCATGGCCCGGCTTGCCGCGGAAGGGCAGGCCGGTGGCGATGACGGCGTCGTTGAGCTCGGTGCGCGCGGCCACGCGCAGGCGGCGATCATTGAGATAGGCGCCGGCGCCTTTCTCCGCCCAGAACAGCTCGTCCTTGATCACGTCATAGACGACGCCGGCGACCAAGGCGCCTTCCCGCTCGAGCGCGATCGATATGGCGAAGTGCGGCAGGCCGTGCATGAAGTTCAAGGTGCCGTCGAGCGGATCGACGATCCAACGATGGGTCTTGTCGCTGCCGACGACTTCGCCGCGCTCCTCCATGAGGAAACCGTAACCCGGCCGCCCCTTGGACAATTCCTCGAACAGGGTCTTTTCCGCCTTGAGATCGGCGGCGGTGACGAAATCGGCGGGGCCTTTGCGCGAGACCTGAAGGTTCTCCACCTCGCCGAAATCCCGTGCGAGCGCGCGGCCGGTCTTGCGCGCGGCGGCGATCATAACGGTGAGCAGGGCGGACGTCTGGGGCATGGGGCCGCGCTGCGTATCAGCGCGCCGCCCTTGCGGCAAGCGCGCGCGGCGCAATGCTCCGGACCCGGACCAGTCGCCGCGATGCCCCAAAGACGCGAATCGCGCGAAGCTGAAACTGTTGCGCGGGCGCCAAGGTTGCGCCCGTTCGCGCGCGAAACGTGACGTTTTCATTGCCGGCGGGCGCATCGGAGCGATAGGGACACATGGTTATCGACGATGTGGGGATGAACATGCGGTTGTTTGGCGGGCGCGGACGGCGCAATCTGCTTGCGGCTTTGGCTTTGCCGGCGCTGGGCGTGGCGGCGCTGCCGCAGGCGGCGTCGGCGCAGGACGAAGCCTCCGCCATTCCCGATATTTACGTGGTTGCGCAAAGACGCAGCGAAAACCTGCAGGATGTGCCGATTTCGGTGTCGGCGGTGCCGGCGTCGCGGATCGACGACCTGCTCAGCGGCGGCGGCGACGTGCTGGCGCTCGCCGGGCGCGCGCCGGGCCTCAATGTGGAATCCTCAAACGGTCGGGTGGCGCCGCGCTTCTATATTCGCGGTCTCGGCAACACCGATTTCGATATCGCCGCCTCGCAGCCCGTGTCCGTCGTCATCGACGATGTGGTGATGGAGAACGTGGTCCTCAAAAGCTTCCCGATCTTCGACGTCGAACAGATCGAAGTGCTGCGCGGCCCGCAGGGCACGCTGTTCGGCCGCAACACGCCGGCCGGCATCGTGCATTTCCGCTCGGTCATGCCGTCGGAAGATTTCAGCGCCCGCGGCGCCTTCAGCTATGGCAGCTACGGCACGGCCGCGTTCGAGGCCGGAGTCGGCGGCGCGTTGACGCAAGGCGTCGCGGCGCGCGGCTCGGTGATGGTTCGCCGCCGCGACGATTGGGTCGACAACCGATTCTCCGGCCAGAACGATGCGCTGGGCGGCTACGAGGACATGGCCGCGCGCCTGCAGCTTCTGTTCACGCCGACGGAAGACCTCAGCGCGCTGGTCAATGTGCATGGACGCTCGGTGGATGGCGCCTCCACGCTGTTCCGCGCCAACGTCTTCACCACCGGCAGCAACGATCTGAACGGCAATTTCGATCGCGACAGCGTGTCGTATAATCAGGGCGGCGGCAACAATCAGGATTATGACCAGTTCGGCGGATCGGTGCGGCTGACCTATGACGTCGGCGGCGTGACGATCACCTCGATCACGGCGTACGAGACCGCCGACGGCGTCTCGCGCGGCGACATCGACGGCGGCGTCGCGGGCGTCGGCCCGGGCTTCATCCCGTTCGATTCTGACACGCAAGACTCCGTCGACGATCTCGACCAGTTCACCCAGGAAGTGCGCGTGGCCGGCGCCAACGGCGCGTTGAATTGGCAAGTCGGGGCGTATTTTTTCGACAGCGATCTCACCGTCACCACGGTCGGCCCGCTCGGCTTTCCGCCGTCGACGACGCTCAACCACACCAACGAATCCTGGGCGGTGTTCGGCCAGGCGAGCTACGAAGTCTCCTCCGCGCTGACGCTGACGGGCGGGCTGCGCTACACCGACGACGAGAAGGAATTGCGCGGCGTCGCAGCACCCGTGCCGTTTGCGCCGGTGTCGCTGTCGGGCGATCATCTCAGCTGGGACGTCAGTGCGGTCTATGCGCTCAATGACGATATGAACCTTTACGCCCGCGTGGCCGAAGGGTTCCGCGCCCCGACGATTCAGGGCCGCGACGTGGCGTTCTTCTCCGCGCCCTCGACCGCCTCGGAGGAAACCATTCTGTCGTACGAAGCCGGCGTGAAATCCGACCTGTTGAACGGCCGCGCGCGTCTCAATGCGTCGGTCTTCTATTACACCGTCGAGGACCAGCAATTCAGCGCCATCGGCGGCGCCTCGAACTTCACTCAATTGGTGAACGCCGAAGAGGGCGAGGCCTATGGCGTCGAAATCGAGGGCGAATGGGCGGTCACGGACAATCTGTTCCTGACGCTCGCCTATGGTTACGCCAACACCGAGATCAAGGACGCCAACCTCGTGGTCGCGCCCTGCGGCTCCGGGCAATGCACGGTGACCGATCCGCTTGATGGCGCCGGATTTGCGCGCATCAACGGCAATCCGTTCCCCAACGCGCCGGAATACACGCTCGATTTCACCGCGCGCTACGAGCACCCGCTCGCCAGCGGCGCGCGCGTGTTCGCCGCCACCGACTGGACCGTGCGCGGCCCGCTGAACTTCTTCCTCTATGAATCGATCGAGTATCAGACCGACGCGCAATACGAGGGCGGCCTCCAGATCGGTTATGTGACGCCGGGCGAGCGCTACGAGTTTGCGCTGTTCGGGCGCAACATCACGGATGAAGAAAACGCGCTCGGCGGCATCGATTTCAACAACAATACCGGCTTTGTGAACGAGCCGCGCATCATCGGCCTCTCGCTGCGCATGAAGACGAGCTAGGCGCGGCGGTCTTGGCGGCGGCGCATTCGCCGCCTCGCTGCGCTAGGGCGCTGAAGCGTGCAGGGCGGCGCGGGTGGCGTCGTCGGCGGGGAACAGCAGCTCAAGGCGCAAGTCGCGCACGGTGACGTCCTCGCTGGTGCCGAAATGCGCCACTGCGGTGAGGAAGCGCAGCAAACCCGCTGGGCTGCGCACGACGAGCGGCACGAGCGGGCTGCGCTGCGCCGCGCGCGCAGGACGCAGACCCTGTGCGGCGCGCGCAAGATCGCGCAATTGCGCCGCGTGGATCGGATCGGGGCCGGCCTCCAGCGCCTCGAGGCGAATGCGGCCCTCCATCTCCAGCAGCACTTCGGGCAGATTGTCGATCGCGGCGGCCGCGGCCTCCTGCGTCAGCATGCGGACGACGTTCATCGCGCCCGCGCCGTCATGCAGCGGCGCCAGCAGCGCACGCGCGCTGTCATTGGCGTCGAGGATCGTCCAATAGCGGTCGCAAACGAGCGCAGGATAGGGCGCGTGGCGGCGCATCATCTCGTCGAGCATGGCGCGAAACGGCGCGAGGCTGTCGGCGTCGAGCGGCGTTGCGGGAAAGGCGGCGGCGAAGCCGGCTTTGGCGAGCATGGCGTTGCGCGCGCCGCGCGGCAGCATCAGCGCCTCGGCCAGGCGATGGGTCATCTCGCGGCTCGGCTGCGCGCGGCCAGTCTCGAGAAACGACAAATGCCGCGCGGAAATGTCGATCGAGAGCGCCAGATCAAGCTGGCTCATGCCGCGCGCGCGGCGCCATTCGCGCAGCATGGCGGGAAAGCCGCCGTCCGCGGCCTCGATCGAATGCAGGCTCATGCGCCAGGATTGCGCACGCGCGCGGGGCTTGTCCATTACCTCGCGCGTCATTGCAGCGCTTACCTGCAACCCCTCATGGTGACGCCCTCAGCAAGGAGGTCGCAACCATGACGGGCTTTTGGAAAACCTGGATGCAGGTGTGGTGCTGGGCGGTGCTCGGCTTCGGCGCGATGCTGGCGATTGCGGCGTTTCCCGCCGCCGATGCGGGCGCCAAGCTGTTCTATGATCTCGTGCATTGGCCGCTCGACGGGCAGTCATCGTTTGTGGAGGAGACGCGCTTCACCGTCGCCATTCTGGGCTGCGTCACCATCGGCTGGGCGATGACGATGCTCACATGCCTCGCCGCCGCCGATGCGTTGGGCGCGCCAGTGTGGCGTGGACTGACCGCCGCGATCGCAACCTGGTGGGTGATCGACAGCGCCGCTTCGATCTTCGCCGGCGTGCCCGGGAATGCGCTGTCCAATACGGTGATCTTCGCGTTGTTCCTCGCGCCGATCGTCGGCTCGGGCGTGTTGCGCCTGCCTGCGCCGCGCGCGGCGTGAGGCCTATCGCGCGCGCCGCCAAGTCGAGCCCGCGGGGCCGTCCATCACGACGATCCCGCGGGCGTCGAGCTCCGCGCGCAGCCGGTCGGCTTCCGCGAAATTCTTCGCCGCGCGCGCTGCAAAGCGCGCCGCCACGAGCGCTTCGATGTCGGCGTCGTCGCCGCCGGCGCCCTTGAACCAGGCGTCGGGATCGTCCTGCAGCACGCCCATCAGCGCGCCCGCCGCGCGCAGCGCGCCTTTCGCTTCCGCGCGCGCGGCGTCGCTTGTTGCGCTGTTCAGCTGCGTCGCCAACGCGAACAATTCGGCCATCGCGCGCGGCGTGTTGAGATCGTCATGCAGCGCTTCAAGGAATGCATCCGGGGCCGGCGCGTCGGCGGCCTTGACGTCGCCGGCGCGCTGCAGCGCGCCATAAAGGCGATCGAGGCTTGCCTGGGATTGCTCCAGAAGCGCGTCGGTCCAGTCGAGCGGCGCGCGATAGTGCGCCGACAACAGCGCCCAGCGCAGCGTCTCCCCGCGATGGCCAGCCGCCAGCAGGTCATGCACGGTGACGATATTGCCAAGGCTTTTGGACATCTTTTCCGACGCCATCGTGAGAAAGCCGTTGTGCAGCCAATAGCGCGCCAGCGTCACGCCGTTGGCGGTTTCGCTCTGCGCGATTTCGTTCTCGTGATGGGGAAAGATCAGATCGTGTCCGCCGGCATGGATGTCGATCGTCGGGCCCAGAATGTCGGCGATCATGGCCGAGCATTCGAGGTGCCAGCCGGGCCGGCCCGGCCCATAAGGGCTGTCCCAGGCCGGCTCGCCGGGTTTTGCGGCCTTCCACAATGCGAAATCGGACGGATCGCGCTTGTCGTCTTCGCCGTCCACCCGGGCGCCGGCGCGCAGATCCTCCTGCGCGCGCTTCGAGAGGCGGCCGTAATCGGCGTCGGCGGCGACGGAGAAATAGACGCCGCTGCCGGTGCGATACGCGCCGCCCTTGGCGACCAGGCGATCGATCAGATCGAGCATCGCGGCGATGGTTTCGGTGGCGGCGGGCTCATAGGTCGGCGTCAGCACGTTCAGCGCGGCCATGTCGTCGCGGTATGTTGCGGCGTAGCGCGCCGTCAGGGCGGCCATGGGCTCGCCGGTCTCGTTGGCTTTGGCGATGATCTTGTCGTCGATGTCGGTGATGTTGCGCGCATAGTGAACAGCGGTCTCGCCGTAGGCATGGCGCAGCAGGCGGAACAGCACGTCGAACGCCACGGCGGGCCGCGCATTGCCGATATGGGCGTGGTTGTAAACAGTGGGACCGCACACATACATGGTGACGCGCGCAGGGTCGGCGGGCGCAAACGGCCGTTTGGCGCGGGTCATGGTGTCGTACAGGGAAAGCTGCATGCGTGCGGTCCGAAAGAGCGCATTGGGGCGCGAGGGGGTGCGTCGGCGCGGCGAGCCGTGTTACGCTGTATCGACGCGGCTCATCGGTCGCGGCCACGTCTTAAGGGTTTTGCAGGATGGATGGAATGGCGAAGGCGGGCGCCGCGGGCGGAACGCAAGGCCAGCGGCCCACGCGCGAAGAGGCCAAGGCCGCCGTGCGCACGCTCTTGGCCTGGGCCGGAGACGACCCCACGCGCGAGGGCCTGCGCGACACGCCCGACCGCGTGGTCGACGCCTATGAGGAATGGTTCTCAGGCTACGACAAGGATCCGGTCGACGAATTGTCCCGCGTGTTCGACGATGTCGGCGGCTATGACGACATCGTCATGCTCAAGAACATCGAGGTCGAGAGCCATTGCGAGCATCACATCGCGCCGTTCATCGGCAAGGCGTTCGTCGCCTATTACCCCACCGATAAAGTGGTCGGCATCTCGAAGATCGCGCGCGTGGTGGAAATTTTCGCCAAGCGCTTGCAGACGCAGGAAACCATGACCGCGCAGGTCTGCGACGCGATCGTCGGCGCGCTCAATCCCGCAGGGGTCGCCGTGCTGATCGACGCCGAGCATCAATGCATGTCCACGCGCGGCATTCACCACAAGGACGTGACGACAGTGACGACGCAATTCAGCGGCGTCTTCAAGGACAATCCCGCGCTGCAGGATCGCTTTCTGAAGCTGGCGGGCTATGGCTGAGCCAGACATCGAAACCACCTTGCGGCTTCAGCCGCGCTTCGACGCCGCCGGCCTGATCGCCGCGGTCGCGCAGGACGCCGAGACCGGCGAGGTCCTGATGTTGGCCTGGATGAACGCCGAGGCGCTGCGTCTTACGCTGGAGACCCGGCAGGCGACCTATTGGTCGCGCTCGCGCGGCAAGCTGTGGCGCAAGGGCGAGGAGAGCGGCCACCGCCAAGAGGTCGTCGAGCTGCGCGTCGATTGCGATCAGGATGCGGTGCTGTTGCGCGTGCGCCAGACCGGCGCGGCGTGCCACACCGGCGCGCGTTCGTGCTTCTATCGCATCGCAACGTCTGGCGGAGCGTTGACGCTCGCGGAATGATGCGCGCTTTCCCCTAGATGTTGGAGGCCGCGTCGTCGATCAGCTGGTTCATCGCTTCCGCCGGCGCGCCGTCGCAACAAGGTCCGCCGACCGGCTTCGCCGGCACGCCGGCCACCGTGCAGCGCGGCGTCACGGAATCCAGCACCACCGAGCCTGACGCGATGCGCGCGTCTTCGCCGACCTCGATATTGCCGAGCACTTTCGCGCCCGCGCCGATCAGCACGCCACGGCGGATTTTCGGGTGGCGATCCTCGCGCTCTTTGCCGGTGCCGCCGAGCGTCACGGAATGCAGCATCGAGACGTCATCCTCGACGACGGCGGTTTCGCCGATGACGATGCCGTGCGCGTGATCGATGAACACGCCGGCGCCGACCTGCGCCGCGGGATGGATGTCGACGGCGAACAACTCGGAAATGCGGCTCTGCAGGTGATACGCGAAGATCTTGCGCTCCTGGCCCCACAGCCAATGCGCGACGCGATAGGCCTGCAGCCCGGCATAGCCTTTGTAATACAGGAACGGCTGCAGATAGGTCGTGCAGGCCGGGTCGCGCTCGCGCACGACGCGCATGTCGCGTTCGGCGCGCCGCGCGATGGCCGGGTCGGCCGCAAACGCCTCGTTGCACACTTCGCGCAATTGCAGGGGGCTCATGTCGCCCGCCGCGAGCTTGGAGGCGAGGTGGTAGGACAGCGCGTCCTCGATGCGGTCATGGTGCAGGATCGCGGCGTGGAGATAGGAGGCCAGGCCTGGCTCCTCGGCCGCGGCCTGCATCGCCTCGATGCGCAATTGCGCCCAGACGCCGCCGGAGGCCTCGAACACCCGGGGCTTGGGATCTGCGCTCATGGTCGGCCTCCGCTTGGGCTGCGTTCAAGCATCGCCGCCGCCAGCGCAGCCGGCAGCAGCCCCTCTGACGCCATGTGGTAGGCGCGCCACAGCGCCGCAACCGTCATCGCGTCGGTTATTTTGCCGGCCGCCGCCCAGTCGAGACAGGCGCGGAACGGCGCCCAGGCGCCGGCCAGCACTTCGGTCTCCTCCGGCGCGGCGGCGCCGTCCTCAAGGTCGTACGCGAGATAGAGCACGGCGGTTTCGTCGGTCAGCGAATTGGAGAGGTCGAGCCGGGCGATCTCGATCAGGGCGCCTGCCGCCAGGCCGGTCTCTTCCTGAAGCTCGCGCCGGGCGCAGGCTTCGGGCGCTTCGCCGGGCTCGGCGCCGCCTTCCGGCATCTCCCAGGAATAGCGCGCCAGCGGAAAGCGCCATTGCCCCACCAGCCGCACCCGCCCCTGCGCATCGATCGGCAGGACGCCGACGGCGGTGCGGCGAATGCGGATCACGCCATAGGCGCCGTCCTTGCCGGCGGGATTGACCACGTCATGGATGTCGACGCGGAACCAGTCATTGGCGAAGGCTTCGCGCTTGGCCTTGATGCGCCACGGATTGGCGCCGGCCCAATCGAGATCGTCCCCGCTGGCGGTCATGCGGTCTCCTGACGGATGCGAAGGGTTTCGCGCGCTCGGCGCTTCCTATAGCACAGGGCGCATGGCCGACCGCTTCGATCCGTTTTCGCGTCCGCTGGTTCCCCAGCGCGGCTTCGATGCGCTCGCGATCGGCGAAGAATTCCCGTGCCCGGCGCGCACCATCACCGAAGCGCATTTCGCGGCCTTCCAATTGCTCAGCGGCGACAACCACCCGATTCACTATGATCGGCCCTATTGCGAGGCGGCGGGTCATCGCGATCTGCTCGCGCACGGGCTGCATGTGCTGACGCTGACGGCCGCCGGCGCGGGGCTTTTTCCGCACGTCATCGGCGCCGATCTCATCGGCTTCGTCGATGTCCAGGCGCGATTCCTCAAGGCCGTGTATCCCGGCGACACGCTTTATCCCCTGTTGCAGATCACTGCGCTTGAACGCCAGCGCACGACCGGGATCGTGCGCATGCGCGCGACGATTCACAACCAATCGAACGCGCTGGTTCTGGACGGATCGCACGCCTATCTCGTGCGCCTGTCGGGATCGACCGCGCCGAAAGGACACGCCGCATGACGATC
>CAZMRN010000014.1:0-7775 GCA_964568575.1 uncultured Caulobacteraceae bacterium | reverse complement strand
GCGAGTCGCTGGAGACGTTGGCGCTCTTGGCGCAGCGCCGCTCGACCAAAGCGATGCTGTTGGGCGAACCCGGCCCGAGCGACGCACAGATGGATGCGCTGCTGCGCCTCGCCGCGCGCACGCCCGACCACGGCAAGCTGGCGCCGTGGCGCTTCGTGGTGATCGCCGGCGCGGCGCGCGCGCGGCTCGGCGCCAATCTCGCGGCGGTCGTCGCGTCCGGTGCGGGCGTCGATGCCGGCCGGCTCGAGATCGAGCGCAACCGCTTCATGCATGCGCCGACCTGCGTGATGGTCGTCTCCACCGCGGCGCCGCATCCGAAGATTCCGGAATGGGAGCAGCAATTGTCCGCCGGCGCGGCGTGCTTCAATCTGCTCGTCGCAGCGCACGCGATGGGCTTTGCGGGATGCTGGCTCACCGAGTGGCCGGCCTATGATCCGCGCGCGCGCGTGGCGCTCGGCCTGAAGGATGGCGAGCGCGTGGCCGGCTTCGTGCATCTCGGCAGCCCGACGCAGCATGTCGGCGAACGCGCGCGTCCTGATTGGAAAACGCGCGTTTCGCGGATGTAAAGCCCAAGCGATCGCGCGCTATTCGCTGATCGTAAGCGGCGAAAGCGGGCCCACGCCGCCCTCCGCGTCCGCGGCGATGACGAAGGCCTGCGCGCGCGTGGTCTGATAATCCTTCGTCGCCACTGTCGATACGGCGATAAATTCCGCCTTGGCCTGGCGACGCTCCAGCGTCAGCGCCAGAAAGCCGCGCTGGGTTTGGTCCGTCCACGCGACGGCGGGATTGCGCGCCTGCACGGCGGCGGCGAAATCCACGCCCGCTTGCGCGAACAGATCGCCGGGCGACGGCGATGTGATCGATGTCGCGCCAAGCTCAATGGCGGCGCGCGCATCGCCGGCGTTCAGCGTATTGGCCCAGGCGGCGTGCGAGTCTCCCGTGAGCACCAGCGCGTTGAGGCCCAATTGCCGGAACAACGCCAGAAGCCGCGCGCGCTGCGCGGGATAGCCGTCCCAGGAATCGGTGGAGAGCGGCAGGGGAAAGCGCGTCATCTGCATCAGCCGCGCGGCGCCCGCCTGCGCCCGCTCCGCCGCCTCGATCGCTTCGCGCGGCGCGCCGCTGAGATTGGGCGCGGTGATCGGGGCCATCAAAGTCTGATTGCCGATCAGCTGCCACACGGTGCCTTGGTTCTTGGACTGCGCAAGCGTTTCGTTGAGCCACGTCCATTGCGCCGCGCCCAGCATGGCGCGCGCAGGATCGTTGAGCGCCGCATTGAGCCGCGCCAGATCCGGAATGAAGCGCAAGCCTTCAGGCGGATTTTGCGGGCTTTGCAAGGCCGCCTGCACGCGCGCCCAATCGAACACCGGCTTCAATTCGCCGTTGATCTCTTCATAGGGCAGCGGCAGCACGCGCACGTTCGGGCCGTAGCTCGGCGCCGGCGCGATGGCGCGCGGCGCGTTCGGGCTCGTGAAGTCCCAGGGCGTTTGATAAACCGGCAGCTCGGTGGCGTAATCGAGCGGCTTGGAGCGCGTCATGAGCCGCGTCTCCAGCATCGCCAGCGTCGCCAGATCGCCGAACTGGAAGCTGCGATAGATCGCTTCGCGCGGCGCGCCGGGATCGGGATCGCGGATCGGCATCCATTCGAAATAGGCCTGCAGCGCCGCCGCCTTGCGATCGGCCCAGGCGCCTTCGCTTTGCTGATGATTTTCCGCCCCGCCATACCAGCTGTCGTTGGCGGTTTCGTGATCGTCCCAGGCGACGATCCAGGGGTGCGCCGCGTGCGCGGCCTGCAATTCCGGCTCGGCTTTGTATTGCGCGTGGCGCTGACGATAATCGGCGAGCGAAAGGCATTCGACGTCCGGCTGCGGGATGCGCCCGAGCGCGACGCCTGCATCGCCGCCAAAGCCGGACAAGCCGTACTCGTACAGATAATCGCCGAGATGTACGACGATATCGACATCCTCGCGCTGCGCGATCGCTTCATAGGCGTTGAAGAAGCCGTGCGGATGCGACGCGCACGACGCCACCGCCAGCGTCAGCCGATTGAGGCGTCCTTCCGGCAGCGTGCGCGTGCGGCCCACGGGCGAGTCCTGGTCGCCGGCGCGGAAGCCGTAGAAATAGGGCGCGCCGGCGCGCAGGCCCTGCACGTCGATCTTCACGGTGTAGTCGCGTTCCGGCGTGGTGGTGAACACATCGGATTGCACGACTTCGGTGAGCGCGCGGTTGCGCGCCACGATCCAGCGCACCGGCACCGGCCCTTCGGTTTGCGGCGTCACGCGCGTCCAGATCACGACGCGGTCGGCGCCCGGATCGCCGCTCGCCACGCCGTGCGCGAACCGCACCTGGCCCAGATAGCGCGGCGCCTCCGGCTTTTCTGCGCAAGCCGCAGCGGACGCCGCAGCAAGAGTGGCGAGCGCGCCGCGGCGCGTGATGGCGTCGGTCATGTCATCCCCGCTTGTCGCGCCACCTATAGGCGATCCCGCGGGGTTACGGGGAGGCGGATTCCGCGGCCGCGTCGAACGCGGCGTTGAAGGCGCGCACCGCCGCCGCCGGGCCGTCGGGGTGGCGCCAGACGCCGGCCGAGACGGCGAGAAAATCCGCGCCTGCGCGCGCGAGGTCTTCCGCGCGCTCGACCGTGATCCCGCCAATTGCCACGCACGGGATCTCCATCAGCTCCTGCCACCAGGTCAAAAGCTCCGGTTGCGCCCAATGCTTGGTCGCTTTGGTGTCGGTGGGGAAGAAGGCGCCGAAGGCGACGTAATCGGCGCCGGCCTCTGCCGCCTCCATCGCGAGATGGCGGCTGTCGTGGCAGGTCACGCCGATCTGTTTGTCGGGGCCGAGAAGTTTTCGCGCCTCGGCGTAGGACGCGTCCTCCTGGCCGATATGCACGCCGTCGGCGCCGACGCGGGCGGCGAGGTCGGGGCGATCATTGAGGATGAAGGCCGCGCCCGCGCGCTGAACGATCGGCATCAGCCGCTCCGCCGCCGCCAGGATCGGGCCGTCGCCGACCTCTTTCATGCGCAGCTGCACCGCCGCAACATCGCCGGCGTCGAGCGCATAGGCGAGCTCGGCCGCGAAGCCTTCCAGCGCAAAGCGCGGCGGGGTGATCAGGTAAAGGCGCGTGCGAACCTGCATAGCCTTGCTTGAGCGCGACCTGCCGATCCGGTCAAGTCGCTCACGCGGCGGTGCGCCCCATGCGGTTGATCGGCAGCTTGAGGTAGATTTCGCCATCGCTTTCGGGCGGCGGCAGCGCCCCCGCGCGGATATTCACTTGCAGCGACGGCAGGATCAGCGTCGGCGTCTGCAGCGTCGCGTCGCGGGCCTTGCGCATCGCCACGAACGTGGATTCGTCCACGCCGTCGCGCACATGGACGTTGCGCAAGCGCTGCTCGGCGACGCTTGTCTCCCATGCCGGTTCCGCGCGATCGGCAGGCGGATAATCGTGCCCGACGAAAACGCGCGTTTCGGGGGGCAGATCGAGGATGCGGCGGATGGAGCGATACAAGGTCGCCGCGTCGCCGCCGGGAAAGTCGGCGCGCGCGGTGCCGTAATCCGGCATGAACAAGGTGTCGCCGACGAAGGCGGCGTCGCCGATAAGATAGCTGACGCAGGCGGGCGTGTGGCCAGGCGTGTGCAGCACGCGGGCCTGCAGCGCGCCGATGGCGAATGTTTCATTGTCCCGGAACAATGCATCGAAGGCGGCGCCGTCCGCGGAGACGTCTTCGGCGTGGAACATCGGCGCGAACGTGCGCTGCACTTCCGTGATCCGGGCGCCGACGCCAATCCTGGCGCCGGTTTTTCGGCGCACATAATCGCCGGCCGAGAGGTGATCGGCGTGGGCGTGGGTCTCCAACGTCCAGACCACCGTCGCGCCGATGCGCGCCGCATGGTCGAGCGCCGCGTCGATGGAATCGGTCGAAAGCCGTCCCGCTTTAGGGTCGAAATCGAGCACGGGGTCGATCAGGGCGGCGTCGCGCGTCGCGGGATCGACGACCAGATAGGTCACCGTGCCGGTGGGCGGGTCGAAAAAGGCGTGAACCTGGGTCATGGGCGTCTCCTTGCCGCCAATATATTAGGTATTGCTAAATTAGCAAGAGATGATATATTTGGGCGCATGATCGACCTCGCTCCCGCCCAGCTCGCCGCTTTCGAGGCCGGCGCGGCCGCCGCAACGGCGATGCTGAAGGCGCTCGCCAACGAACGGCGGCTGATGATCCTGTGCCAGCTCGGCGCCGGCGAACTGACCGTCGGGGCGCTACAGGCCCGGCTCGGCGTGTCGCAATCGGCGCTGTCGCAGCATCTAAGCGTGCTGCGCGAAGAGGGCGTCGTAGCCACGCGGCGCGCGGGGCAGACCATCCACTACCGCATCGCCGATCCAGCGGCAGTGCGCATCATCGCCACTCTGATCGAGATTTATTGCCCGGAGAAGAAAGCATAGCCATGCTCGCCAAACTTGATCCCCACGCCATCGCACACCGTCTTCGCGCCGGCGCGCTGACGCTGATCGACATTCGCGAGCCGGACGAATACGCGCGCGAGCACATCCCGGGCGCGGTGTCCGTGCCGCTGTCGCGCATCGAACAGGCCGACCTCGTCGTCGATCCGCAAAAGCCGGCGGCGTTTCACTGCAAATCCGGCATGCGCACGACCGCGCAATGCGCGCGATTGGCGGCGCGCGTCGAAGGCGAAGCCTTCATGATGGAGGGGGGCCTTGAAGCCTGGAAGGCGGCCGGCCTTCCGGTCGAGACGGATGCGAAAGCGCCGCTTGAACTTAATCGCCAAGTGCAGATCGTCGCCGGCGCCTTGATTGCGTCAGGCGCAGCTTTGGCGCTCTTGGCGCACCCGGCCTTTGCAGTCGCGCCCTTGGCGCTCGGCGCGGGCCTTGTGTTCGCCGGGGTCAGCGGATGGTGCGGCATGGCGAAAGCGCTTGCGCTGGCGCCATGGAATAGGCGCGCGACGTGATGGAGATCACAGCTGCCGCAATCGTCGCAGCGCTTGTGAGCGGGGCGCTGGTCGGCGCCTTGCTTGCCGCGTTCGGCGGCGGCGGATCGGTGTTGGCGGCGCCCTTGCTGCTTTATGCCGTCGGCGTATCCCAACCCCATGTCGCGATCGGCACGGCGAGTGCGGCGGTCGCCGCCAACGCCGCCTTCAATCTGTTCGGCCATTGGCGCGGCGGTCGCGTAAAGTGGCCGTGCGCCATCACGTTCGCGGTCGCCGGCGTGATCGGCTCCTTGCTGGGGGCGACGGCGGCGAAAGCCATTCCCGGCGAATCTTTGCTCTTGGCGTTCGCCTTCGCGATGGCCGCGATCGCGCTGTCGATGCTGCGCCGTCCGCGCGACGAGGGCGATCCTCATGTGCGCATCACCGCCCGGCTGATGGCGCGTCTGGCGCCGCTTGGTCTTGCGACCGGGTTCGCTGCGGGATTTTTCGGCGTCGGCGGCGGGTTTTTGATCGTGCCGGGCCTGATGCTGGCGACCGGCATGACGATGGCGAACGCCACCGCGTCTTCGCTCGTCTCTGTGGCGCTGTTCGGCGCGGCGACGGCGACGAGCTATGGCGTTTCGGGCCTGGTGGATTGGCGCCTGAGCGCGCTGCTGCTTGCAGGCGGCGTCATCGGCGGCCTCGCCGGGCTTAGGCTCGCGCGCGCCCTGGGCGAACGCGCGCTCATCGCCCGCCGCGGCTTTGCGATCATGGTGCTCGCCGTCGCGCTCTTTGTCGGCGCGCGCGCGGCGGGCCTGGCGTGACCGCTATTCCGCCGCGATCCGCGTGACGCCGATCTTCGGGTTGAGCTCGCCCTTGGCGTAGCGCTTGGCCATGGCCGACATCGGCAAGGGCTTGATCTTGGAGGCCCAGCCTTCCGCGCCGAATTCCTGGAAGCGCTGTTTGCACACTTTGCGCATCGCTTCCTTGGCCGGCTTTAGATAGGCGCGGGGATCGAATTCCTTCGGGTTTTCTGCAAACACTTTGCGGATCGCGCCGGTGATGGCCATGCGGTTGTCGGTGTCGATATTGATCTTGCGCACGCCGTGCTTGATGCCGCGCTGGATCTCTTCGACCGGCACGCCCCAGGTCTGCGGCATTTGCCCCCCATATTGGTTGATGATGTCCTGCAAATCCTGCGGCACGGAGGAGGAGCCGTGCATCACCAGGTGCGTGTTCGGCAGGCGGCGGTGGATTTCCTCGATGACGTGCATCGCCAGCACGTCGCCGTCCGGGCGGCGGGAGAATTTGTAGGCGCCGTGCGAGGTGCCCATCGCGATCGCCAGCGCATCGACATGCGTGCGCTCGACGAAATCGACCGCCTGATCGGGATCGGTGAGCAGCTGCGAATGGTCGAGCACGCCTTCCGCGCCGTGGCCGTCTTCCGCTTCGCCCGTGCCCGTTTCGAGCGAACCCAGCACGCCCAGCTCGCCTTCGACCGATGCGCCCACCCAATGGGCGAGATCGACCACGCGGCGCGTCACGTCCACGTTGTAATCGTAGTTCGCCGGCGTCTTGGCGTCTTCCATGAGGGAGCCGTCCATCATCACCGAGGTGAAGCCGTATTGGATGGCGGTGGCGCAGGTCGCGGGGCTGTTGCCGTGATCCTGGTGCATGCAGATCGGGATGTGGGGATAGAGCTCGGCCAGCGCGTCGATCAGGTGCTTGAGCACCACGTCGTTGGCGTAGTTGCGGGCGCCGCGGCTGGCCTGGATGATCACCGGGGCGTTGACCTCGTCGGCCGCCTCCAGGATGGCGAGGCCCTGTTCCATATTGTTGATGTTGTAGGCGGGCAGGCCGTAATCGTGTTCGGCGGCGTGGTCGAGCAACTGCCGCAAAGTGATGCGCGCCATGGAAATCCCTCCGATCCCGAACGTCTCAAACTGAAGCTGGTCTTTGGCCAGGACCTAGCATTACGCGCCCGACATTCAAAGGCTGGGCCTGACAAGGCGAGCGCCCGTTGCACGCCCCGGCCGGGGGCGCCTAGGGTTCGCCCGGGCCGCCGGTCAGGGGGAGAAGATGACGATGCGAGTATGGCTGGGCGCGCTGCTCGCCTTGACCCTGAGCGCCTGCGCGAGGCCGCCGATGCCCACCTATGAGGTCGAGGAGCGCTCCGTCGCCGAGCTTCAGGCGGCGATGACGACAGGCGAGGTGACGGCGGAGGCGCTGGTTCAGGCCTATCTGGCGCGGATCGCGGCGCTGGATGACGCGGGGCCGACCCTCAACGCCGTGATCGCCGTCAACCCGAACGCCGTGGCCGACGCCCGCGCGCTGGACGCTGAGCGCGCCCAGGGACGGGTGCGCGGCCCGCTTCACGGCGTGCCGGTGCTGATCAAGGACAACATCGAGACGCGCGATCCCATGGCCACGACCGCCGGATCGCGCGCCCTGGCCCAAAATGTCACAGGACGGGATTCGCCGCTGGTCGCACGCCTGCGCGCCGCCGGCGCCGTCATTCTGGGCAAAACCAATCTCTCGGAATGGGCCAATATCCGCGACCCCAATTCGGTGAGCGGGTGGAGCGCGGTCGGCGGGCTGACGCGCAACCCTTACGCGCTCGACCGCAACGCCTGCGGCTCGTCCTCCGGTTCGGGGGCGGCGATCGCAGCGAGCCTCGCGGCCGTCGCGATCGGCACCGAGACGGACGGCTCGATCGTGTGCCCGTCCTCGGTCGGCGGGCTCGTCGGGTTGAAGCCGACCGTGGGACTGGTGTCGCGCACGCACGTGATCCCGATCAGCCACTCGCAGGACACGCCCGGCCCGATGGGGCGCAGCGTGGCCGACGTCGCGGCGGT
>CAZMRN010000013.1:0-18079 GCA_964568575.1 uncultured Caulobacteraceae bacterium | reverse complement strand
GCGGCGACGGCCGGGCGTCACTGGCGACGGCGTGGGCGAGGCTTGCGGCCGCACGAGTGCGGAGCTTTCGAGGGACACCTTGACCGAGTGCGCCTCGCCGCACCCGACGCAGGGATTGCCGTTTACCGCGCCAAGCAGAAGCCGCGCGAAAAGCGGGCCGACGGCCTAGCGGCGGGACTGCCTAGGAACCATGCCTGATGGGCAAAAATCGACCGCCAACCGTGACAAATCGCTGAGCTCGTGCGTATGACTCACCGATGCGCGTGCTGCTCACACTCATCCTCGCTCTAGGGCTCGGCCTTTTGCCGGTCACCGACGCGGGCGCCGATATGGCGCCCGACGCCGCACCCGCCATGTCGTGCCATGAGATGATGGACGGCGCCGGCGACATGGATAGCGGCGGCAACGCGCCGGCCTCCGACATGCAAGACTGCGCCGACCATTGCCTCAGCCAAGTGAACGGCCAAACGATCGAGGCGCCGCTGCCTGGACCTTCGCTCGTCAACGCGATCCGCGCCGAACCGCGCGGTGAGCTTGATCTTGGCAAAATGTATTATAGCGATCCGCCCGATCCGCCGCCGCCTCGAAGCTAAAGCCTGGTCAGTGCAACGCGCGCCGGTAACGCCGGCTGCGCAGTCTCGTCCTCAAGTTCAGGACCCGCAAACATGCGATTATCCGCATTCGTCGCGCTTGCCGCGGCGGGCGCTGCGCTGGCGCCGACCAACAGCGACGCAAGAGCCGTGACTTATCCAGGCGGCCGGATGGGCATGGTCGAACATCGTGACGAGAGCACGATGGTTGAAACCATGCTGACGCTGACGCCTAACTTCGCCATCGGCTGGCACGACGAATGGGATCAAGAGAGCGACTGGCAATTCCACGGCCCGATGGTCGCGGGCCTCGCCAAGCGCTGGAACATGCCCGACGCGCAAGCCAACATCTTCTGGATGGCGGGTGCGGGCGTGGCTTATGACGACGCCCAATCGGTCGGCGGCGACGCGCAACCTGCGGCCTATGTGGGCGTCGAGGCCGACTGGGAAAACCGGCGCTTCTACACGCTCTACCAGGCGCGCGCGTTCTGGGCCGAAGACATCGACAGCACCGTCACCCAGCGGCTCCGGCTCGGTGTTGCGCCCTACGTCGCCGAGGCAGGCGCTTTGCACACCTGGGCCATTCTGCAGATCGATCACGAACCTGAGGAAGAGAATTCAGTCTCGATCTCTCCGGTCCTTCGTCTTTTCCAAGACACCACGCTCATCGAAGCGGGCGTTTCGCTCGACGGCGACGCGTTCGCCAGCGTGATGTTCTATTTCTAAGGATGCCAATCATGAACCTGATCAAAATACTCGCCGTCGCGTTCTCCATCGCGGCTATCACGCCACTCCCCGCCTCGGCGCAATCGCGTGCTGCACAAACGGCCCCGATCGCCGCGGACGTCGTCGTATCGGTCAACGGCCTTGTGTGTGATTTCTGCGCTCAGGCCATCGACCGCAGCTTTCGTCGCCGCGCCGAAGTCAACGCCGTGCACGTCGATCTGACCGAGAAGCTCGTGACGATCGACTTCCGCGCCAACCAAAACCTGGACGACGACACCATTCGCGAGATCATCACTCGCGCTGGTTACACCGTGACGAATGTACGCCGCACGGCTGCGACACCATGAGGAGCGAACCGTTCTCGTGGCGCGACACGGCAGCGCCCATGCTTGCCCTCTTCGGCTCGACAGCGACACTTGTCTGTTGCGCGCTGCCGGCCTTGTTCGTGGCCCTCGGCATGGGCGCGGTGGTGGCGGGGCTCGTTTCCGCCGTGCCGCAGATCACCTGGCTCTCTGAAAACAAGCCGCTCGTCTTCGGCGGCTCAGGTGTGCTGATCGCGCTTGCAGCCTGGCTGCAATGGCGCGCCCGCAACGCGCCGTGTCCTGCCGATCCCGTAGCGGCCCGCGCATGCCAGCGCTTGCGCACGGCGTCGGTTGTCATTCTCACAATCGCAGCATTGGCCTGGTGCATAGGCGCGTTCTTCGCCTTCTTCGCCGCTCAATTGCTGTTCTAACTTTCGAGGGAGTCTTACGTGCGTTTGCAATTCACTTGGGCTGGCGCCGGCGCACTTGCGCTCGCGCTCGCGGCTTGCGCGCCGCCACAACCCACAGACCAGGCGCCGCCAGCGGGCGCCGCTGAACAAGCTGCGCCTACCACTCCGGTACGATCGCGCGGCGTCGTCCAGACAGTCACGCGCGAGTACAACGCCATCACCATCCAGCATGAAGCGATCCCCGAATACGACATGCCTGCAATGGTGATGGAGTTTACGGTCGACGATCCGACGCAGCTGGACGGGATTGAAGCGGGCGACACTGTAGCTTTCGAGCTTCGCACTGGCCTCGATATCGCAACAATATCCGAGGCCGGAGCTAACTGAGCTTCAAGGTATGGCGGGGCGCTTGGGGCGCCCCGCGCCGACATCACATGTCGAGCGGGCGCGTTTGACCTTGTAGGATTGCGAACATGCTGTCGCCGCTTCGCCACCCTGCCTATGCGCGTCTGTTCGGCGCTCAGGTCTCCGCCTTGCTCGGCACGGGCCTTGCCACGGTGGCGCTCGGTCTGCTGGCCCACGAGATCGCCGGCGCAAGCGCAGGCGAAATTTTGGGCGCGATGCTGGCGATCAAGATGATCGCCTATGTCGCCGTGGCGCCCGTGGCGAGCGCGCTCGCCGCACACGCGCCGCGCAAGGCCTTGCTGATCGGCCTTGATTTGGTTCGCGCCGGCGTTGCTGCCTGCCTGCCGTTCGTCAGCGAGCCCTGGCAGATCTACGCGCTGATGACGGCGCTCTACATCGGATCGGCCGCGTTCACGCCAGCCTTCCAGGCCATGATCCCCGAAGTGCTGCCCGATGAGCGCGACTACACCAAGGCGCTCTCGCTCTCCCGGTTGGCGGCCGACCTTGAGAGTGTCGCGAGCCCCGTACTGGCGGCGCTGTTGCTGACGATCCTGAGCTTTCATCAGCTGTTCGCGGGTACGGCGCTCGGATTTGTCGTGTCCGCGGCTCTGGTTCTCGCCGCGCTCCTTCCCGCCACGCGCACCGCCTCGCCGAAGCCTTTCCTGAAACGCCTCACCTTGGGGCTCAATCTGTTTGCACGCACGCCGCGCCTGCGCGGGCTGGTGGCGCTTTCGCTCGCAAGCGCCGCGGGCGGCGCGATGGTGTTCGTGAACACGGTTGTCTTGGTGCAAAGCGGGTTTGCGCTCGATGAGCGCGCGACCGCCTGGGCGCTGGCTGCGTTCGGACTGGGTTCGATGGGCGCCGCATTCACGCTGCCGCCGCTGCTGGATAAGGCGCCCGATCGTATTGTTGTGATTGGTGGGGCGATCGTCCTCGCGGCGGCGCTTCTGCTTGGGCCTACAATCGCGACCACCTATCCCGCACTGCTCGGACTCTGGTTCCTCATTGGCTGCGGCTATTCGTTGACGCTGACGCCAGTCGGGCGCGTCCTGCGCCGCTCCTCCCACGCCGAGGACAGACCGGCTTTGTTTGCCGCGCACTTCGCGCTCTCGCACGCCTGCTGGCTGATCGCCTACCCGCTCGCCGGTTTCGCCAGCGCGCGCTTCGGCACGGACATCGCGTTTTTCCTTCTCAGCGGACTTTGTTGCATTGGCGCCCTCGCCTCTGTGATGATCTGGCCCGCGCGCGATGATGTATCAGTCCCGCACAGGCACGACGACCTTGAGGCCGATCACGTCCACCTCGCCGGCGCGTCGGCCGCGCACGAGCATGCCATCATCATCGACGATCTTCATCCCCGATGGCCGCGCTAACGGCTGCACCGCGTGCGCACAGGCGCCGCCGCGCCGCAGAGCCGTCTTGACCCTCCCGGTTCTTTCCTAGATCACGCGGCGAATGTCCGTATGCGCGCCGACAACGCGGAGCGTCACGGTCACGTCGGACGTACCGCGATTGCGCCAGAACCAACCATGATTGCCGTCGAACGCGGCTTCGAATTCGCCGCTATGTCCAGGCACGCCGCGGCCTTGCTGATAGCTGGTTGAATTGCCAGGGCCATCGCCGTGGAGATCATAGTTCACAACGCCGCCCGTAACGCTCCATTCATAGCGCGCTCGCGCGCCTTCCTGCATGGTCAGTTTCACTTCCGCGCCCTCGCCTGGCGCCAAGGTCACGCTGATCTCGTCGGTGCGCGCATCCTCGTCTATTGCCGGTGCATCGGCGGGTTCTGTCAGCGGCGCCTCCGTCTCGGCGCCAGCTCGATCCTGCGCTGCTTCCGCGGCCAGCTGCATCTTGATCTCGCCCATCTGGGTCAGACCAAGGACGCGCCCTATGCCGGTCGGATCGACGGCGTACTCCGCAGGCAGCACCGCCGTAACCAGAATAACGACTGCGGTCGCAAGCGCGATCAGCGTGGAGCGCACCAATTGCTTGGTCGAAGGCAATTCGGCGCGAGTGGGCAAGTCTGCGTTGTACATTGGCGCGGTCCTTAGGAGACAAAATAGCCGACGATCTGGTAGCCGATGAGCACAAAGCCTGCGCACATGACGACCGCGTTGGCGGTGTAGGCGTGGCGCAAGAACCCATCGGTTCGCCGCCAGAAACCCATGACAATGAGAATGGCGCCGAGCGCCAGAAGCTGGCCGATCTCGACGCCGACATTGAACGCGAGGAGATTGGGCACGAGCCCATCGGACGAGATATTGTATTCGATGATTTTGGTCGACAGCCCGAAGCCGTGGAAGAGACCAAAGATCAACGTCGCCGCCTTGGTGTTTGGCTGGAAACCAAACCAGCGCCGATAGGCGCCCATATTGTCGAGCGCTTTATAGACCACCGACAGCCCAATGATGGCGTCGATGATGTAGCTGGTGATGCCGATATTGAAGAGCACGCCCAAGAGCATCGTCGTCGAGTGACCGATGGCGAAGAGGCTCACATAGACGCCGATGTGCTCCAGCCGGTAGAGGAAAAAGATCACGCCGAACAAGAACAAGATGTGATCGTATCCGGTCACCATGTGCTTGGCGCCAAGATACAAGAACGCCATCAGGTTCACCCCGGATATCTCCTGGATGTAGCCTTTGTCGCCCTCAGCGACGGCGTGCGCGAGCGCCGTCCCGCTGAACGCACATAAGCTGAGCACGAGCGCACAGACTACCAGGGCAATCCTGCGCCACTCTGAGTTTGCCGTGTCCATCACGATGGTTCTCTCACCTTGGTTTGACAGCGCCATCATGGATTGCCCCGCGGGGCTGCTGCTCCGTTCGGATCAACCTCCCACGGCTCGCGCTCGCTTTCTTTTTCGCGATGCACAAGCCGATAGAGCGCCGGCAGCACGAGCAGTGTCAGCAGGGTCGATGAGATGATGCCGCCGATCACGACGGTCGCCAGTGGGCGCTGCACTTCCGCGCCCGCGCCGACATTGAACGCCATCGGGATAAAGCCGAGGCTTGCGACCAAGGCCGTCATCAGCACTGGCCGCAGACGCGTCAACGCGCCCTCGCGGATAGCCTCCTCGATCGGCTTGCCCTCGTCTCGCAGTGCGCGAATGAAGGTCAGCATCACCACCCCGTTGAGAACCGCGACGCCTGACAGCGCGATGAAGCCGACGCCGGCCGAAATGGATAACGGCAAGCCTCTCAAAACCAGAGCTATGACGCCCCCTGTCAGCGCCAGCGGCACGCCGGAGAAGACGATCGCCGCGTCCTTAGCTGAGCGGAAGAGCATATAGAGCAGACCGAAGATCAGCAGCAGCGCCGCCGGGACGACAAGCGACAAACGCTGCGCGGCTGAGATCAATTGTTCGAACGTCCCGCCATAGCCAACCCAATAGCCAGCCGGAAGTTCGACCTCCCCGGCAACGCGTCGCTGGGCTTCCCGCACGAAGGAGCCAAGATCGCGGTCGCGGACATTGGCGGTGATGACCACACGGCGTTTGCCGTTCTCTCGGCTGATCTGGTTGGGTCCCACCTCGAGATTGATGTCCGCCACTTCTTGCAACGGCACAAAGCCGCGCACGCCATCCGCCGCACCCGGCAGTGGGATGCGCAGACGGCCGATCTCATCGACATCTTGGCGCAATCTCTCCGGAAGACGCACAACGACATCAAAGCGCCTGTCACCCTCGAAAACCTGCCCCGCGACCTCCCCGCCAAGCGACACGGAGAGCACCTCCTGCAGGTCGGCCACATTGAGGCCGTAACGCGCCAACGCCGCCCGGTTGGGCTCGATCTGCAGAACCGGCAGTCCCGTGATCTGCTCGATCTTCACATCTTCGGCGCCTGGGATGCTGGCGAGCACATCTTCAATCTCGCCGCCGAGCGCGAGCAACTGATCGAGATCGTCGCCGAACACCTTGATCGCCACGTCGGAGCGCACGCCGGAGATGAGCTCATTGAACCGCATCTGGATCGGTTGGGTGAACTCATAATTGTTGCCCGGAATTTGTTCGACGGCCTCCTGCATCTCAGCCACAAGCTCGCGCCGTGATTTCCAACCATTCGGCCATTCACTGCGCGGGCGCAGGAATACGAATGTATCGGCGACGCTTGGCGGCATCGGATCGGTCGCCACTTCGGCGGTGCCAATCTTACTGACCACGCGCTCGACTTCCGGAAACTGCAACAGCCGCGCTTCCAGCGCCGATTGCATGTCTACCGCTTGCGAGAGACTGGTGCCGGGGATGCGCAGCGCGTGGAGTGCGATGTCGCCCTCATCGAGGTTCGGAATGAACTCAGAGCCCATGCGCGACGCAATAAGCCCGCTCAGCAGCACGAGGCCAACCGCGCCCGCGACGACCAGATTGCGCGCCTTGAGCGCCCAATCGAGCGCAGGCGCGTACCAGCCGCGCGCCGCGCGCATGACGCGGCTTTCCTTCTCATCGACTCTGCCGCTGACGAAGAGCGCGACTGCGGCGGGCACAAATGTGAGAGACAGGATCAACGCCGCCGTTAGCGCGAACACGACCGTGAACGCCATCGGGTGGAACATCTTGCCTTCGACGCCGGTGAGCGCAAAGATCGGCACGTAGACTAAGGTGATGATCAGAACGCCGAAGATCGACGGCTTGATGACTTCGATGGTTGCGCTTTCCGCCAACCGAAAGCGCTCGTCATGATTGAGCAGACGCCCGAGCCTGTGCTGCTCCATACCGAAACGGCGCAGGCAGTTTTCAACAATGATAACGGCGCCATCGACGATGAGGCCAAAATCGAGTGCGCCCAGGCTCATGAGATTGCCGGACACGCGGTTCTGCACCATGCCGGTGATCGTCAGCAGCATCGACAGAGGGATGATCGCCGCCGTTATGAGAGCGGCGCGAATGTTGCCCAACAACAAGAAGAGCACGACGATGACAAGGAGCGCGCCTTCGACAAGATTGGTCTGCACCGTGTGGATGGTGCGATCCACCAGTGCGGTGCGATCATAGATCGGATTGGCGATCACACCCGCGGGAAGCGCGAGCGCCGCCTCCTCCAATCGAGCTGCGACCGCCTGCGCGACGGTGCGGCTATTCTCGCCCATCAACATGTAGACGGTGCCAAGCACGACTTCGCGGCCGTTTTCGGTCGCTGCGCCCGTCCGCAACTCCTCGCCGATAATGACGTCAGCCACGTCGATCACGCGGATCGGCACGCCGCCGCGATGAGCGACGATAATTTGCTCCAAATCCTCGATGCCGCTCGCTTGCCCAGAGGAGCGAATAAGCAATTGTTCGCCATAGCGCTCGACATAGCCCGCGCCGACATTGGCGTTGTTGGCCTCAAGCGCCTCGACCACGTCGTGCATGCTGAGACCGGCCGCCGCGAGCCGATCAGGCCACGGCGTCACATGATACTCACGGACAAAGCCGCCGATTGTGTTCACTTCGGTGACGCCGGGCGTGTTGCGCAATTGTGGGCGGATCACCCAATCTTGCAGCGTGCGCAAATCTTCCGGCGTCCATTCCGAGCCGTCAGGGCGTGTCGCGCCCTCCTCGGCCTCTATCGTGTACATAAAGATTTCGCCAAGGCCGGTTGAGATCGGGCCAAGTTCGGGCTCGACACCATCCGGCAACTGGCTGCGCACGGCTTGCAGCCGCTCATTGACGAGCTGCCTGGCGAAATAAATGTCAGTGCCGTCCTCAAAGACGACAGTGACCTGGCTCAAGCCATAGCGCGAGATCGAGCGCGTGTAGTCGAGACCCGGCAGTCCTGCGATCGCCGTTTCAATCGGAAATGTGACCCGCTGCTCCGCTTCAAGCGGAGAATAGCCCTCTGCCTCGCTGTTGATCTGGACCTGGACATTGGTGATGTCGGGTGTCGCGTCGATGGGCAGACGCTGGAAACTCCAGACGCCAACACCCGCGCACAGCAACACGAGGGCGAACACGATCCAGCGATGCCGGATCGAGAGATGGATGATGCGATCGAGCATTTGTCCCGCCCCTCAATGGTCATGGCTCGCGCCGGTCTTTTCGACATCGGCGCGAATGAGGAAGGCGTTGTCAGAGACATAGGTCGTCCCGGGATCGAGCCCGCCCAGCACCTCGGTCCATTCCGGGGTGCGACGACCGAGTTCGAGCATGCGCACTTCGTAGGTCTCGCCCACTTGGGCAAACACAACGGTGAAGTCGCGGAAGCGCTGGAGCCCCCGCGTGCGCACCGCGAGCGGAACGTCGGTCGCCGCCACCACGGCGGCGCCCTCCACCGCCTGGCCCGGCCGCCATCTCAGATCGTCATTCGGCAAGTCCACATGGGCGACGATGGTTTGCGTCATCATATCCGCCGTCGGCAGGATTGATTCGATGGTCCCGCGGATGCTGTGTTCGCCACTCAGGCTCCGCACCGTCACCGGCTGGCCTGGACGCAAGCGTTCGGCGTCGCGGGGATAGACATAGAATTCAGCGTGGACCTGGCGCGCGTCGGCAATGACGTAGAGCGGGGTCGCGCCAGCCACGTCGCCGACATTCGCATTGCGCGCCATCACCACGCCCGAGATCGGCGAAGGGATGGAGTAGGTTTGCAGACTCTCACTGGACGTGACGCGCGCGAGCGTCTCACCGCGATTGACGCGTTCGCCGACCGCTTTCGTCATCACAACAATGCGCCCCGGATACCAAGCAACAATCTCAGCTCGGCCCTGCGGCTGCAATTCCACGCGGCCGGATAGTGCGATGGTTTCTTCGATCGTCGCCGGTCCCGCCGCTTCTACGCGGACCCCTGCCGCCTCGGCCTGCGCGGCCGCAATCGTCGTGCGCCCTTCGTAGGATTCGTAAGACCATTCGTGGGTCTCGCCACCATGAACAGCCCGCACGGCGACATCGAACGAATGCGGTTCTTCGACCACGCCGTCGCCCATCAGGAAGTCCGCCTCCGGCGCAAACGCGAAGCGATCCACTTGGCCGCCCAGACGAGAGAGGCTCATGGAAAGCTGCACCTCGCCCGGCGCGACCGGTTCGTCGCTGACATAGGCGTAAACGCGAAACTGCGGCTCAACACCGGTCTCGAAGATGGTGATCTCAAGGGCAAAATCGCCATCGCGAAGCAAGCGCCCATTGTGAGGACCGCGCTCGTATTCTGCCTCGCCATGATCCTCGGCTTCACCGCCGCCTCCGCCGCCACAAGCAGCAAGCGACAGCGCAGCCAGCATCAATGCAGCCGCGATGCGGCGCAGCGAAGAACGACCAATCATTGCGAATTCTCCTCGGCGCTTGCATCGGCAAAGCGCGCGGTCAGGCGATCGAGCGCCGCCTCGGTGTGATGATAAGTGCGAAGGGCTTCCACGAGGGCTTGGCGTGCGCCAGTTAATGCGCGCTGCGCCTCAAGCACATCGAGATAGGAAAAAGCGCCTTGGTTGTAGCCATCGCGCGCCAACGCCAGCGCGCGTTCCGATTGCGGAATCACGTCGCGTTCAATGGCGCCAACGCTGATCCGCGCGCTCTCCAGGCGACGCGACAAGGCTGAGGCTTCCCGCGCAATTCGCGCGCGCGCTGCGTCGACATCAAAGCCTGCGCGGCGGGCTTGTGCATCCGCTTGTGCGATAGCCCCGCGATTTCCATCAAACAATCCCAGCGGAACTGACACGCCCGCAACCAAACCGGTCTCGCCAGTTTCCTCGAAACGCCGAACGCCCAAGGTGAGCACCGGATCACGATACCCGCGCGATCTCTCAAGTCGGGCCTCCGCCCTGGCGCGGTCGCGTCGTGCGGCGAACAGCGCAAGATCAGGACTGGCCTCGTCGCTCGCATCATGCGCGTGTAACGCGCCGCCCGGCAGATCGAGCGACGCATCGGCCAGCACAAAACCCTGGTCTCCGCCAATCAGACTTGCAAGCGCGGCGCGTGCAATTGCGACGTCGCGTTGCGCCTCCTCATGGGCAATCCTGGCCTCCGCCGTACCCGCCTGCGCCCGCGCGCCGGCCATGAGAGGATCACGCGCGGCGGCGACCCGCCTCTCTACGCTCACTTCGAGCGCTTCAGCTGTTGCAAGCCGCTCAGCGGCGATGTCAACCAGCTGCTCCGCCGCAAGCGCGTCGTAATAGGCGCGCTGCACTTCTTCGAAGACATCGAGTCGAGCGATCAGCGCATCGAGTTCTGCGGCGCTGAGCTCGCTCCGCGCCACCTCCACGCGCGCCCCGCGACGCCCCCCTGGCTCAATGGGTTGAGACAATTGGAAGGTCGCCTCGGAGCCATCGAAGCCACGCAGCGAGTCTTGGCCGCCGAAATTCTCGACCTCAACGTCGAGCACGGGATTGGGCCGGGAACCCGCCTGACGAAGGCCGCCTCTTGCGGCGTCAATGCCCGCATCCGCCGCCCGTAGTCGCGGGTCCGCGTCCGCGGCGCGAGAAAGCGCCTCGTTCAACGAGAGCGGCGCGGTCTGCGCTTGCGCGATGCCGGCCACGCTCAGCGCGCCCAGGCCGGCGGCGACAAGCACGCGCCAGGAAATCAGGGATCGTCGCGCTGCCGCACATTTGTGCGCGCGCGCCCGATCGTGTCGGGAAGTCATGGAAAATCTCGCCATTGCGTGAAAGCACACGCGCGGCGGATACCGCGCGTTAGACGATCGCGCGAACGCGCGGAGGCCGGTCGAGACCGAAATGCAGCATGGTGGCCGCGGCCGCCGTCTCAGGATCGAAAACGACGGAAATTGGCCGCTGCTCTAGGAGACCGCCGCCACTGGCCGGCAATTGAACTGGATGGGCGCCAGCGCAATGGTGCGCGTGCGGTTCATCACCTTCATGATCGGGGGCGTCGGCCGGATGGTCATGGCCAGTATGGTCATCGTGGGTGTGGACCACATGAGTGTCATCAGCGTAACTCATGCCTTCCACGGCGCGGGCCTCGTTGCACTCGGCGTGCGCGGGCTCAAGATACAAGAAGCTGACCAGCACGACGCAGAACGCCGCCAGCCACCCCCTCCAATCTTTGCCTACCGCACGCGTCATGGGGCTCCTTTAGAGCGTCCTCGCATCGCCCATTATGCGAGGCCATGGAAAATGAAAAGTGAATGCATGCAACAGGGCTGCTCATGGGCATCGTGTCGCGCGTAATAGGATAACATCGCCTTAGCGATCGCACGCGCTAGCGGCGGCGCGGCCTGGCCCGGATGGACGCCTTTCCCTGTACGGCCCGGCGCTTGCGCGGCGAAACGATGTGCTCCTCGCCACAGCGGGCGTGATCGGCGAGCGCCTCGATCACACGGCATTGCGCCGCTTTGCCGCCCGAGCACGCGGTGACGATGCGGGTAAGTTCGCTTCTGAGCGCCTTCAATTGCGTGATCCGCGCATCGACGGCGACGAGATGTGTACGCGCGATGTAATCGGCGTCAGCGCACGATTGGTCCGGGTGGTCCGACAAATCCAGCAATGAGCGGATGTCATCCAGTTCAAAACCCAGCGCACGCGCATGGCGGATAAAGGCAAGACGGCGGACATCGGCATCCGAATAGAGACGCCTGCCGCTCTCGCTTCGCTGGGGGGCCGCCAACAGACCTTCCTGCTCGTAAAACCGGATGGTGGGGATTTTGACGCCGGTCGCTTTCGCGACTTGGCCGATAGGAAACATAGCGCTTGATCCTCTAGTCACTAGAGGATGTAGGACGGGCGAACACAAGAATCGAGAGTTTGTTCATGCCCCCTGCCTGGCTCCCTTTAGCCGCCCTCCTCGCCATTATCGCCGCCTCAAGCCTGCGGGTCTGGGCGGTCCAGAACGCCTATCAGGTCAAGGCTTTCAGCTTTGGCCGCCATCCCGCCATTCAAAGACTTGCCGAGCGCACCTGGAAGCTTGCTGTGTTCACGGCGCTCGCACTGGCGCTCATCGCCTGGTTGGCGCCGGATTGGGAAACATATCTCGGAACCCCCGATTGGGCGGCGCTAGACGTCCGGCGCTGGATCGCCGCGATCATGTTCGCCGGTTCGATTGTCATCATCGTCGTCGCACAGATTCAGATGGGCGCGTCATGGCGCGTCGGCGTGCCCAAGGAAGGACCGGGCGCACTCGTCTCGCACGGCTTATTCGCATGGTCGCGCAACCCAATCTTTGTCGGCATGATAGGTGCGGTCGCCGCGCTCTTTGTCTGGTCGCCGCACATCGCCGCCGCCTCTCTGCTCGCGGCAATGTGGACGCTGACCTTGATTCAAGTTCGCATCGAGGAAGAGGCGTTGCGAGAAACGCATGGCGACGCCTACGAATTGTACGCAGCCCAAGTCAGCCGCTGGTTCGGCCGACGCAAACTGAGCAAGCAATCATGAGCGAATGTTGCGAGAGCGGCTGCGGCAAGGTCCGCGAAGCGCCAATCGATCCAGCCATTCGCCGCGTGCTCTGGACTGTACTCATCGCCAATGCGGCGATGTTCTTTGTTGAGACCATCGGCGGCCATGCCGTCGGTTCTGTCTCATTGCAAGCCGACGCACTCGATTTCGGCGCCGACGCCGCCACCTATGGCGTTACACTGTGGGCCGTGGGCCACTCGCCTGCGGTGCGCACCCGCGCTGCCTTCATCAAGAGCGCGGGGATGCTTGCCCTCGGCGTTGTCATACTTGCGTTGGCGGTTGCCAAGGGGTTTGACCCGACCCCGCCCGTTGCGGCGCCGATGGGGTTGATTGGCGCGCTGGCGCTTGCCGTCAATCTGGGTGCAGTTCTATTGCTGCTGCGCTTTCGCAACGCCGACGCCAACCTGCGCTCCGTGTGGCTTTGCTCGCGCAACGACGCCATCGGCAACATCTTAGTCGTTGCAGCCGCGCTCGCTACGGCGGCAACGCACTCGCACTGGCCAGACCTTGTCGTCGGCGCTGTGATGTGTGCGCTCTTCGTCAGTGGGGCTTGGTCCATTTTCAAGCAAGCACGGATCGAGGCGTCCATCGCGACCTGAGCCCTTTCACGCGGCTAGCGGGCTGGTCGAAAAGCGATACGATGGAGTCAGCGGGAGCACGCGATGACGCAAGTTTACCAGGGCCGCTGCATGTGCGGCGATGTTCGCTTCAAGGCGGTGGGGAAACCCAAATGGGTGCTCTGGTGTCATTGCGAGAGCTGCCGCAGGCACAGCGGCGCGCCTGCATCGGTCTTTGTCTCGTTCGCTGACGATGCAGTTGCAATGACCCAGGGCGAGATCGCAAAGTACGAATCTTCGCCCGGCGTGAAGCGCGGCTTTTGCGCCCGCTGCGGCGCCACCCTTACCTGCAGCAATCCGAAGCTGCCGAACGAAACGCATTTCCACGTTGGCGCATTCGATCGCGCCGCGGAGCTTGCGCCGACTGGCGCGTTCTTCGCTGAAGAGCGCCTGGCGTGGTTTGATCAGCGATCGGGCCCCTTCGCCGGACTCTCCGCGCTTGCGCAGGCCGCACTTGCGCGAGATCACAAACCGCGCGGCTAAGTTGCGCGTGCCGACCCCCAATAATTGAAGCCCGCCCATTTCGGTGATTTCGGCAGGTACATGGTATCGAGTTTCTCGATGCTGAAACCGGCCGCTTTGATGAGCGCTGGAATATCACGCGAAAGGTGACAGCCGCCGCCGATCACTTTCCAGAGGGGCTCGATGCGCTTCTGCCAGCGCTGCACGCTTTGGTCGGAAGAAAGGCCATGCTCACAGAAAAGCAGGCGGCCGTTAGGCTTCAAGGCGCGGCGCGCGCTTTCAAGCGCTGCAATGGCGCCCGGGATCGTGCAGAGCGAATACGTCACCAACACCGTGTCGACACTCGCTTGCGCCAGAGACAGGCTTTCCGCGGTCTCTGGCAAGATTTCGACCTCGAACGGCGCGCTGCGGATCGCTCTGCGGGCGCGTTTGACCATGCCGGGCGACGGCTCCAGTGCGTAGAGCTTGCGCACCTTCGACGCGTCATAGTGCGGCAGGTTGAGGCCGGCGCCGAACCCTAGTTCAAGTACGACGCCTTCGGCGCCCGGCACGACCTTCTGGCGTTGCTTGTCGATGGGCGAGCACGAGCAGGCGCCGGTTACGAGCGCTGGCAGCAAAAACCGGTCATAAAGATTCATGATGCGCTCGATGCATTGCGGCGAAACAGATGATAACGGAACGCCTGCTCGGCGCCCCACGGCGTTAAGTGGACTTCGCCATGCGTCTCCATCAGCTGAAACTCATCGCCGAAAAGCTTTGAGAGACTGACGCCATCGTGCTGCACGATCTCCAGTCCGCTGCACTTCACCGGGCCGCCCGGCGCAAAACCGGCGATGATCGCCCATCCGTCTCCCGCGAGCGCCGCGCGAAGCGTTTGTACGTAAGCCGCTTGGTCGGCGGGACTGGTGAGAAAGTGCAGCACCGCGCGATCGTGCCAGAGGCGGTGTTTACGCGTCGGACGCCAAGAGGTGACGTCGTGGACAAGCCACTTCACCTTTTGGCCCTGGTCGCCCAGCCTCGACTTGGCTTGCTCTAAGCCAGACGCTGCGATGTCCAACACAGCAATGTCGCGAAAACCGCGTCCGAGGAGATGATCCACGAGCGTTGACGCGCCGCCCCCGACATCCACAATCGGCGCATCGAGCCCCACGCCGGTGCGCGCAATAAGCTTCAAGGACAGCGTGGGCTCATCCTGGCGCCAGCTCACCTCTTCAGCGCGCTTCTCGGTATAGACGCGGTCCCAATGGTCGTTCTGATCCGTCATTGCGTGGCCTTTTTCTTCATCTCTGCGAGATTTGGGCGCTCGGATATGGTCACGCAATGTCTTGGCCGCGGGATCGAGCTCAAGCGGCGCCAAACCTGGGTCTGGCAGAATGGTCCGGCGCAGCCGCGCAAACGCAAGACATCGCCTTCCAGCCGGATTGATCCCGAATAGGTGCGCTCATCCTCGGGATCGCGCACCGTGCCGCGCCGCCACTCGCCGTTCTCAAGCACAAAGTCGCGCAGGATGAGCGAGCCCAATGCATCGGGCGCGACTTCGGATTGATCCCAGAGCCAAATTAGGCGCCCGCACAGATGCTCTGCGTTCGACACGCAGGGCGTCAAGCGTACGACGCCGCCAAGACCTTGCGTCGCCCAATCGTCATGGACGCGCGCCGCCGATTGCGCATGCGCGTCTTGCATCATGGCGCCGGCGCCGAGCGCGGTCGCGAGCAGGAACGCCGCGACATTGGCGCGAACCGGTTTGCGGATCCCGCAGACGCGGCGCGTGGCGGAAGCGAAGCGCTCATAATAGTCGGGATGCTCAGTGCCCATGAGCCGATCCCACCAGGTGAAATAGAGCCCGTAATTGCAACGCGCCTCGGCGTGATGAAGATCGTGATGGGTGACCGTGGTCAGGAAGCCGAACAGCGGCTTGCCGTGGGCGTTGGCCGGAAAGAGCTCGTAGCCAGAATGGCCCATCGTGTTGCGTACGATCTGGTGCAGCATGAAGAAGCCCACCACCGCCCATTCGGTCGGCACCAGCACCATCCAGATCGGCACGAACAGCGCCTGCATCGCCGCTTCGGCGACGTCGAAGCTATAAGCCGTGAACGGCGAGGGATTGTGCGACTTGTGATGCCGGCGGTGGAATATCCGGAAGAGTCTGGGATCGTGCACCAACCGATGCGTCCAGTAGAAGTACGCGTCATGGCCGATCACCATCAGCACGAACGAAGCCATCGCCCAGCCCCAACCCCAGCTCGCGGCGAGCGATGTCCCGGGCAGATACCCTGCCCGATCGGCCATGAAGAGGAGCGCGCCGATTGTGGAAAAGATCGCGAGCGAGCGCAGCGAGACGATAAACTCGAGCCCCAGCTGCCGGGCCGGCGGCGTCTCGGGTCTGATCTTGCGGCTGGCTAGAACAGAGCCCAGCAGCACCCAGACGATCAGCCAAAAGCCGATCGCGAAGATGGCGTATTGAGAGAGGTCGCTGGTCAGACTGAGCCGCCAGCGGTCGGCGAAAGCTAAAAGGTCGGCGCTCATGTGGTCCTCCTGGATGGAGGCCCAGAACGTCACAATTGCAGGCTTGGCGTCTCGCCAGTGCCGGAAAACCCGCGCCAGTTTCGAAATCAGTCAGGGTTTTCAGGAATTGACGAGCCTTGGCCCAACGCGCGCTTGCGCCATTCGCTGGGCGTCTGGCCGGTTGCTTCCTTAAAGGCGCGATTGAACGGATTGAGTGAGGCAAAGCCCAGTTCGAATGCGATCGCCGAGATCGGCATTCGCGCCGTTGCGGGATCGGCTAGGCGCTGCTTGGCCGCGCCGATCCGGTAGGCGTTCACGAACGCCACAAAGTTTCGATGCCCGAGCTTGTCGTTGATCAAGCGGCGCAAGCGGTGTTCGGGCACGCCCACGTCACCGGCCAGCGATCCGATGGTGAGCCCTTCGCGTCGCCAAGCCTCAGCCCGGCCCATGACGTCCTCCAGCCGCGCCAGCGTGTGCTGGTCACCAGCGTCGAAGGCAGGTTCTGGCGGGCCGGCGGGCGCTGCCGCGCCAAAGAGCGCGGGTTGTGCCTGGAGGAAGACGACGGCGCCCGCCGCGCAGAACACCGCAAGCGCAGTGGCGCCTAGGAGTTCATACCAATCGGCTTCAACGCCGAAGCTTTCGCCGATCTCAAAGCCGGCCAGAACCACGACGAAGAGCGTGACCGCCGCCAGGAACGGTCCTCGAAGGCGCCGGCGCGCTTCCACCAGATCGCCGCGCCAACTGCGTACGATGACAAAAAGCGCGTGGGCGGCGAGAGCGACTTCGATCAGATTGTGGACGACCCAGACGCTCGGCTGCAATGAATTCGGCCCGAGCCAGCCGAAGAGCCCCAATAGTGTAAGGCCGGCAAAGGGCGCGAGCGTCGCCGGCGATACGTCACGGTCGTCGAACAGGGCGATGATGAAAAGCCAAAAAAGACCACTGCCGCCGAGCGCCATAAAGTGCACGAGCGGCTCAGACGGCCCGATCGCGGCGCGCGACAACGCCGAAGATTGCAGCGCGTAGGCAATGACGGAGAGCGAGAAGAAGACGCCCGCCACACGCGCAGAGCGGCCCGTGCCGCCGCGCCAGAGCCCGACCGCCGTTGCGATAAGCGCGCCAACCGCAAGCCCGCGCAATATCAGTTCAAGTGATTCCGCGCCGTCCATTTGCGGAAGTTAGCATTTTTTTTCTAGGCGCAACGGAGATCATGTTTATCAGCAGCCTGATCACAGCCGACATGACGCTTGTGAAGCGGCGCAAGCGTCACGCGATGGAGACGCTCGCCTCCACCGCGAAGCGCTTGGCCCACTCAAGAGCACGAACAGCTTCTGACCGCTTCTTCGCTCCTCAATATTCGCTCGGCAGAAAGATCACATCGTTCTGAAGCCAGAGCGTGATTTCAGGCAGCGGGAAGTCCGTGAACGCGATGGACTGACGGGCAACCAGGCCATGATCGCCGTCCTCGCAGGTGAGCACGGCGCTGCGGTCTTCCGCCACGCGGAGCATCCAAACCTGGAATGGTTCGCTTCGCACGCGGGCGTCGTGCTGGTGTGAGACGATGGCGTCGAGCAACCAGTAGGCGCCGCCGGCTTCGGCTACGTACTGAGCGCCGTCTGTGTAGGTGATCGAAGGATAGAGTGGATGGCGATACCAGCATTCGCTGCCGGTGAATTGCGCCAGATCGCTGGCGCGAAGCGTCGGTGAAGACATCGAAGTGTCTCCTCTTCTGAATGGAATGAACGGAGCTG
>CAZMRN010000012.1:0-18793 GCA_964568575.1 uncultured Caulobacteraceae bacterium | reverse complement strand
GGAGCGCGATACCGGCCGCCGCGCCATCGCGCGCCAGGAAGTCGCCGGCGCCATCGGCGCGCTCAACGGCTGGATCGCGCAGGCGCCGCACTTGATCGCCAGCGCCTGGACGCCCGGGCGCGCGATGCCGCACATCAAGCACAGGCCGGATTTTTCGCCGTTTCCACTCGTTGGAATCATCAGCCCGTGGAACTTCCCGCTGACGCTGTCGATGATCGACACGATCCCTGCGCTGCTCGCGGGCTGCGCGGCGATGCTGAAGCCTTCGGAAGTGACGCCGCGCTTTCTCGCGCCGCTGCGCGCCGCAATCGCCGAAGCGCCGGAGGTCGCCGCCGTGTTCGATGCGATCGTCGGCGACGGCGCCGTCGGCGCGGCGCTTATCGATCAGGTCGATGCGGTGTGCTTCACCGGATCGGTCGCGACGGGCCGAAAGGTCGCCGCGCACTGCGCGCAGCGCATGATCCCGGCGTTTCTCGAGCTTGGCGGCAAGGATCCGTTGATCATACTCGACGACGCCGATCTCGACGATGCGGTGACCGCTGCGCTGCGCGGATCGGTTCTGTCCACCGGCCAAGCCTGCCAATCGATCGAGCGCATCTATATCGCGCGGCCGCTCTATGATGATTTCGTCGCGCGGCTCACCCACGCGGCCGCGGCATGCCGCTTGAACTGGCCCGACATCGGCGCCGGAGAGATCGGGCCGATCATTTTCGACAAGCAGGCCGCCATTCTTGAAAGCCAACTCGCCGACGCCGTCGCCAAAGGCGCGCGCATCCTCACCGGCGGAAGAATTGAGCATCACGGCGGCGGCTTGTGGCTCCGGCCCACGGTTGTCGTCGATGTCGACCACACCATGACGCTCATGACGGAGGAAACCTTCGGACCGATCATGCCCGTCATGGCGTTCGATGCGGTCGACCAGGCCATCGCGCTGGCGAACGACAGCGTCTATGGGTTGTCGGCCGCGGTGTTCGCCGGAACGCTGGAGCGCGCCGAAAGCGTTGCGCTGCAGCTCAACGCCGGCGCCGTCAGCCTCAACGACGCGGCGTTGACGGCGTTGTTTTACGAAGCCGAGAAACATGCCTTCGGACTGTCGGGGCTCGGCGGGTCGCGCATGGGCGCGGCGGGGTTTCACCGCTTCATGCGCCGCAAAGCGCTGATCGCCAACACAGGCAAACCGGCGCCGCTGTCGGCGTTCGCGGAGGACGCAGCCTCACAAGGCTGAGTCGAACGCCTCCGCCAACGCGAGGCAAAACGCGTCTTCGCCGAACGGCGCGACGATCTGCAGCCCGCACGGCAAACCCTCCGCGTCGGCGCCCATCGGCACGCTGATCGCCGGCAGGCCGGCGACATTGGCGAGCGCGGTGAGATCGGCCTGCGTCGCCGGCGCAGGCTGGTCGTGCGGGAACGCGACATGCGGCGTCGTCGGCAGGATCAGCGCGTCGACAGCATCGAAGGCGCGCCGCAAGACCGCGCGCGTCTGCGCGATGCTGAGTTGCGCCTGCGCCAATTTCTCCGCCGGCATCGTTGCGCCATACGCCAACAATGCGCGCAGACCCGGCGACAGGCCGTCATCGCCGCGCACGGCGGCGAGCGCGACCGCGCCTTCCGCCTCGGTGATGAGCAAAGCAGCGCGCCGCACCGCCGCAAACGAAACATCAAGGTCGAGCGCGATCACTTCCGCGCCCAGCGATGTGAACCGCGCCTGCGCCCGCTCGAAAGCGCGCGCAACGCCCGGCTCGATCGCGACGTCCAGCGCCGGCGCACCGATGCGCACGCCGTGAAGATCGGCGTCGCCCTCGTCGATGTCGAACGCCAGCGAAAACGGATCGCGCGAATCATAGCCCTGAATCGCCTCGAGCAGCATGCGCGCGTCGCCAGGCGTCGCTGTGTGCACGCCGACATGATCGAGCGACCACGACAACAGCTCAACGCCTGCGCGCGACACGCGGCTGAAACTGGGCTTCATGCCAACGATGCCGCAATAGGCGCTTGGCAGACGCACCGAGCCCATCGTGTCGGTTCCGATCGCAGCGGCGCAGAAACCCGCCGCGGTCGCGGCCGCAGACCCGCCCGACGATCCGCCCGGCGTATAGCCATCGCGCAGCGGATGCATGCATGCGCCATAGAGCGGGCTCGTCGTCGTCGCGCCGAAAGCGGCCTCATGCATATTGGCGACGCCGATCACAACCGCGCCCGCTGCGCGCAACCGCGCCACGCACGCCGCATCGGCCTGCGCGATGCGGTGTGCGAACGGCGTCAGCGCTGCGGTCCAGGGCGCGCCTTGAACCGCGACATTGGCTTTCACCGCAATCGGCGCGCCGTCGATCGGCGATAAGGGCTTGCGATCCTTCCACCGCTGCGTTGACGCTTGCGCCGCGGCTTCAGCCTGCGCCGAGAGCGGATGCACGATCGCGTTGAGCGCTGTATTCCGCGCCTCCGCGCGCGCGCGGCAGGCTTCGAGCGCCGACAGCGGCGTCGATGCGCCCTGCGCAAAGGCCTTGCGCAGAGCGGCGATGGACTGAGACTCCGCACTCATGGCTTGCGCTCGTCGAGCAGGCGGATCGGCTTCTGGCGCGTGTCGATCTGCGTCAGCGCCGCGGTGGCGCCGACCGGCGCGAGCTCGACGCCGACCTCGATGCCCAGCTTGCGCTTCAGTATGTCCTGAAACGCGGCGGCGATATCGGCATGCAGCGCGTGCGCCTCAGCGACGACGATCAACGCATCCCTGTTTTGCGCGTCACGCACGGCGCGACAGATGAACTCGCCGGCGAACGCCGCGTGCTCGGCCAGCATCGGCCCCACGGCCTGCGGAAAAACATTGATGCCGCGCACCTTCACCATGTTGTCCGAGCGGCCAAGAAAACCTTCCATGCGGCGCAAATTCAGTCCCAACGCGGAGCGACCTGTTTTGATCTGCGTGACGTCATGCGTGTTGAATCGAATGATGGGGTAGACGTCGTCCTTGAAAAGGCACGTCACGATCAAATCGCCGGCGCGGCCATCCTCCAGCGCGGCGCCGGATTCGATATCGCAGACCTCGACGACATGGGCGTCCTCGAAGATGTAGAGTCCGTCCTGATCAGGCCCCTCGCCGGCGATCACCCCGGTGTCGCCGACGCCATACCAATCATAGCAGGCGGCGCCGCCCCACAAGGCCGATACCGCCGCCTTGTCCTCGCGGCCGAACTGGCCGGAGATCATGCGGATGCGGATGTCCTCGCCGATGCGCAGCCCGTATTCCTCCGCAACAGCGGCGAGCTTCTTCACATAGTCGGCGAAGCCGAGGATCGCGGTCGCGCCGAACTCCTTCATCAGCGCCACTTGCTGCGCGCTGCGCGTCTCGACGCCGGTTCCCGCCGACATGAACATCGCGCCTGTCCAATGCGTCACCGCTTCTCGGATATAGTGGCCGCCATTGATCATGCCGTGGCCATAGACAGAATGCGCCACATCGCCGGGACCAAGCCCCTGCAGGCGAAACAGCCGGCCCAGCAACAGATTCTGCACTTCACGCGTTTTCGGACCGAAGAAAAGCGGCTGCGGCTTGCCCGTCGTACCGCTCGTGGTGTGGAAGATGACCGGCGGCCTTTCGTGCGGCGGGTAGGTTTCAAGGCCGGCGAAATCGCCAAACGGCGGCGCATGTTCGATGGAGGCGATGATGTCGGATTTCTCAAATGTCGGCAGACGCGGCAGATCGTCGAGCGATCGGATGTCGCCGGGTTCGATTCCCGCCTTGCCCCAAAGCCTGCGATAAAACGCCATGCGCCAGGCGCGCGTCAGAACCGCTTGAAATCGGGCCTCTTGCTGCGCGCGCAACGCATCGCGCGAGACGCCGGCGGCGAAACGCAGAAACGCTTGGCCGATCGGATATTCCGCACGCAACGCATCAGGCTTGGCGACGTCGAAATACGTCACGGCTTCATCAACATGCGTCACGGCGCCTCTCCTGCCGCTGCGCGGCTTAACTGGCCGACATCGCTCAAGGCCGGTATGTTCGATGTCAAATCCTCAAGCGCAAGCGCGATGTCCTCCCGCGGCGCGCCGAATCCAAATGTGACGCAATCACGCAATTTCTGCGCCTGCTGCGCCGGCGATAGGGGTCGCGCCGGCGTTCCCAGAAGCGACTCGATCCGAAATGCGCGCTGAGCGCCGCCGACGAGGTCCGCCGTCAAGCTCTGCGGCGTAAACGCCGCCGCGTCGGGATTATCTTCCACGGCCACCATGATGCGCTGCGCCAGAGCGTGCGTTTCGGGATCGTTGAGAAACGCTGGCGTGAAGTGCGACAGCGACACGGCCCCAAACCGAAGCGCCGCCGCCGCGCAATAGGGCAGGCATAAACGCGCATAATTCACTTCCAACGGCGCGACGATCGGCCGGCCGACCAGATGATGGATCAGCGGCGTGACGGCGAAACGCAGGGATCGAATGTCGTCCGGCCGAACGCCTTCAGCATGCAGCGCCAGCGCCATCTCAATCCCGCCATGCGCCGCGCGGCCCGTGGGGTGCGGCTTCCAGCTTACCGCGCGCAGCCGCGCGCCCGGCTGCAGCGACGACCACACGCGATCGAGGTCGAAGCCCGATTCAAAAAGCGTCAAATAGCCGAAGGGGCCGTCGATGGCGCCCTTCGGCCCGGGCAATCCCGCCTGTGCGAGATCAACGGCTTGAAAGGCGCTTTGCGCGGCGTGCGCCACCTGCGCCGCCAGCGCCGGCGTGCCCTCGACATGCGCCTGCATCGTGCCTGACGCGAACGCGAGCGCATAACCGAACGCATCGACCGTTTGCGCTTGCGACAAGGATCGCGCCCGGCACAATGCGGCCACCGCGCCAAAGAGCCCGCATGTCGCGGGGCGGAAGAATTTGATCTGCGTGGTCGCTGCAATTCCCAGCGAGCCCGCCACGTCCACGCCCGCCGCGCATGCCGCAGCGAAGGTGTCGCCTGAAAGCCCATGCGCATCGGCTTCCGCGAACAGGACCGGCGCCACCACCGTCATCGGGTGCAGGACGGCAGCCTCCAGCACGCAATCGAATTCCTGGCAATGCGCTTGAAACGCATTGACGAAGGCCGCTTGCGCCGCGCTCACGCCGCCGCCGCCGCCCCAAAGACGCGCACGCCCTGGCGCGCTCCAGCCCATTGCAGCGCGGCGCGCGATTTTCGCATACGGCGCCGCCGCCCCGCCTATGCCCACTCCAAGCGTGTCGCGCGTAAAATTTCCCAAAGCGGAAAGCGTCTCTGCGTCGAGCGCGCGCGCGTTCAAGCTGAGCGCATGTGCAGCGAAACGCTCGGACGCCGTTTGCGCCGGCCCGCTCATCGGCTAGAACCTTTGCGATGAGCCAGAGCATCCTCGTCGGCGGCGCAACGCCGCTCTATCAGCGTCTCGCGCAGGATTTGCGCAGCGCCATCGTGTCGGGCGAATACGGCCCAGGCGCGCAGTTGCCGACGGAGCTTGATCTGTGCGCTGCGCGCGGCGTCTCGCGCCATACGGCGCGGGAGGCGCTGCGCATCCTGCGCGAGGAAGGCCTGATCGAGCGGCGCCGCGGCGCGGGCACAATCGTGGCGGCCGCAGCGCGCGATCGCGCCTTCGTGCAGAGCCTGGGTTCTGTCGACGACATTCTGCAATATGCGCGCGAGACGCGGCTGGCGATCGACACGATGGGCGTTGCGCCGGCGCATGCGCGCGGACGCCGCGATCTCGGTTTCGCCTCGGCTGAGGAGGTCGTGCGCATCGTCGGCGCGCGCCGCAATGTCCAGACGGACGACGTCGTCGCCTTGACCACCATTTTCATTCGCAAGGACTTGTGCCCAACGCAGGCCGAAATCGATGCGCGGCCGGGCGCCATCAACACGCTCATCGCGGAGCGATCGGGCATTTTCGCAGCCAGCATCGACCAGGAGATCACCGCGATTTCGCTGTCGGCCGCCGATGCGCGCGCGCTCGAATGCCAGCCCGGCGATGCGGCGCTGAAAACCATTCGCCGCTATCGCGACCCCGCCGGCGCGATCTATCAGGGCAGCATCAGCCTTCATCCGAGCGATCGCTTCGCATACAAGATTACGCTCAAGCGCACTTAGAGCGCTCCCGCCTGCTTCAAACGCGCAATGCGCGACGGATCAAGCCCGGCCGCACGCGCGATCACCTCGGAATCCGCGCCATAAGCCGGCGTGGACAAATTCGGTTGCGGCGGTTCGTGGCGAAAGCGGATCGGCGGCCCGATGTGCGCATTGCCCGCCTCATCGCGCAACGCCATGCCGCGGCTATGCGCATACGGATCGTCGAACGCATCCTTGAGGCTGCGCACCGGCGCCCAGCACACATCGACATCGGCCAAAAACGCCTCCCACTCCGCCAAGGTGCGCTGTGCGAACGCCTGCCGGAAGAAGGCCTTCAAGGGATCCTGCGCTGGCCCGGGCTCTATTTTCGCGTAGTCCAGCAAATCGGGGCGCCCCAGGGCCTCCAGAATGTTTCGTGCGAAGTGCACTTCCGAGCCGCCCAGAACGAGGAACTTCCCGTCCTTCGTCTCATAAACGCGGTTCATCGCTGCGCCGCCGAAGGAGCGCATGGTTTTCGGCTCGGGATGCTTGTTCTCCGCGAACACCGGACCGGTGACGTTCGGCGTCCAGGCGAGAAGCGCGTCGTACATCGACATGTCGATGAAATCGCCGCGCCCGGTCTTCTCGCGGCGATAGAGCGCCATCATGATCGCGGAAAGCGCCATGAGCGAGGCCGCCATGTCGGAGGCGGGAATGCACGGATTGGTCGGCTTGTCATCCTCCAGACCGCGATTAAGATCGAGCACGCCCGACATCGCCTCGATCGTCAGCGCATGGCCCGGCTTCATCGCATAGGCGCCCTCCTGCCCGAAGGCGGAGATCGAACAATAGACGATGCGCGGATTGATTGCGGCGATCGCGTCGTAATCGACGCCAAGCCGCTTCACGACACCGGGCCGAAATGCCTCGACGATGACGTCCGCGTCCGCAGCGAGGCGCAGAAACAACGCGTGCGCTTCGGGATCCTTGAGATTGATCTTCAAGCTGCGCTTGCCGCGCGCGATATTGCGGAACCACACCGAAACGCCATCGGCCGTGCGATAGCCGATCGCGCGCGTCGGCTCGCCCACGCCATTGGCGGGCTCGACCATGACGACGTCGGCGCCGTGATCGGCCATCATCATCGTCATGTGCGGACCCGGCAGGAAGGCCGAGAGATCGAGCACCTTGAGGCCTTCGAGCTTCATGAAGAAGACTCCAGGAACGCGCCATTGTGTTCGCCGAGCTTGGGCGCGCGTACGGCGGGCATGCGCTGTCCGTCGATCTTAATCGGGCAGGCCAGCATGCGCAGGCCGTTCTGCGCGTCGGGATGCGCTGGGCGATCGATCATGCCGACGGCGTGCGCGAACGGATTGTCGAGCGCCTCGGCAATGTCATGCACCGGCGCACAGGGAACCTCGCCGCCCAACAGCGCCATCCAATCGGCGGTCTTCCGAGCCTGCAGGATTGCGTCTATCGTTTGCGTCAAGTCGGATAGATTTTTTCGTCGATCCGGATTGGTTGCGAACCGCGCGTCGCTCTTGAGGTCGTCCCGGTCCACGAGCTCGCAGAAGCGCTCCCAGAATTTCGGCGTCTGGCACATCAGCATGATCCAGCCGTCGGCGGTCTGGAACAATTGCGACGGCGCGATCGAGGGATGCGCGCCGCGCGGCAGGCGCCCGGTCGACACGCCTTCGTTCAGATACCATGTGGCGGGATAGCTGAGCTGGTGCAACGCCACATCGTAAAGCGAGACGTCGACATCGCAGCCTTCGCCCGTGCGCTGGGCGCGCAAAATCGCTGCAAGGATTCCAACCGCGAATTGCGAGCCTGTGTGGAAATCGATGATCGACAGGCCGCAGCGCACCGGCGGCCCATCCGGCTCGCCGGTCATCGACAAGAAGCCCGCCTCGGCCTGCATGAGATAATCATAGCCCGGCCACGCGGCGCGCGGATTGTCCCGTCCGTAAGCTGACAAATGCGCGCAGACGATTTTCGGATTGATCGCACGCAAGTGCGCGAACGTGATCTTCAGCTTCTCCGGCTGGTCGCCGCGCAGATTGTTCACCACAGCATCCGCCCCGCGGACGAGATCGTCGAATGCGGAGCGGCCATCCGCGCTCTTGATCTCCAGCGCGAGAGATTTTTTGCCGCGCGAGAAGGTCTGGAAGAACAGGGAATCGTTTTCGCCCAGGAAGTATGGGCCGGTTTGCCGGGAGACGTCGCCGCCCATGGACGGCGCCTCGATCTTGACGACCTCCGCGCCCAGTTCGGCGAGCAATTGCGTGCCATACGGCCCTGCGCCGTATTGCTCGACCGCCAGGATGCGGACGCCTTCGAGCGGGCGGATCATATCTTGTTCCGCGCAATGAGCTGCTTGGCGATGATGATGCGCTGCATCTCGTTGGTGCCTTCGCCGATGCACATCAGCGGCGCATCGCGATAGAGACGCTCGATCGGATATTCCTTGGAATAGCCGTAGCCGCCATGGATGCGCATCGCCTCGAGCGACACCTCCACGGCGGTTTCCGAGGCGAAATATTTCGCCATGCCGGCCTCCATGTCGATGCGGCCGCCTGCGTCGAAGGCGCGCGCGGCGTCCTCCACCAGCAATTCCGCCGCGCGGGTTTTCGCGGCCATTTCGCCGAGCTTCAATTGGATCGCCTGATGCTCGCAGATCGGCTTGCCCATCGTCTTGCGCAACTGCGCATATTTCACGCTCTCCTTCAGCGCGCGGCGCGCGATGCCGACCGAGCGCGCCGCGATATTGATGCGGCCGATTTCCAGGCCGCCGGTGGCCATGTAGAAGCCCTTGCCCTCTTCGCCGCCGACAAGCGACAGTTCGGCGGAGCATTCATAGTCCTCATAGATCAGCTCGCCGGAATCGATGCCCTTGTAGCCGAGCTTCTCCAGCTTCTTGCCGTTCTTGACGCCGGGCAGCTGCGCTTTGGTTTGCGGATCGATTTTCGGCGCGATCAGCATCGACATGCCGGTATAGCGCGGCTGGGCGTTGGGGTCGGTTTTGACCAGAAGCGCGACGCACTGGCCCTCGATGGCGTTGGAGATCCAGGTCTTCGCGCCATTGACGACGTAGGCGTCATTGCCCTTCTTGCGCGCGACCGTGCGGATGCCTTGCAGATCGGTGCCGGCGTCAGGCTCGGTCAAGGCGAGGCCGCCGCGCATCTCGCCGGTCGCGAAGCGCGGCAGCCAATACTCCTTCTGCACGTCGGTGCCGAATTTCTGCACGATGGTCGCCATCATCAGATGCGAATTGAAGATGCCCGTGAGGCTCATCCATTCTTCCGCAATCCGCGACACGATGCGCGAATAGGTCGAGGCCGAAAGCCCGAGGCCGCCATACTCGGGCGCAATGATGGCGCCGAACAGGCCGAGCTCCTTCATATCCTCCACCAGCGCGTGGGGATATTCGTCGTCGTGCTCGAGCTTCATCGCGACAGGCGCGACCTTCTTGTCGAGCCATTTCTCGATCGAATCGAGGACGGCGCGTTCATCGGAGTCGGAGATCGCGGCGAGCGTGTCGGCCATGTGCGTCAAGTCCTCTTCAAGCGATCAGGCGTCAAGAAATCCAGGGGTCGCTGCGCGCTCATAGAGGCGGCGCAGATACGTGATGGGCGCAAGCGGCGCCTCGATCCAGGCGGCGAAGCGCCATCCTTCGGGGGTGAGGCGCAGCGTGGCGGCGACGCGATTGTCGCCGCCCATAGCAGCGCTCGGACCGGACGCGAACGCGATGTCCCACGCCATGTGCGCGACGATCGCTGCGACATTCTCCGCCAGCGCAACGCCGCGCACCTCGGAGAAGCGCAGATCGATCTTGCGATGCAGCGTCTCGTTCTTGGCCCAATAGGCGTCAAGCGCGTCCCACGTGACGATTGGCGCGTCGACCTCTTCGGCGATATAGAGCGGCGCTTCGGCGCTGCGATCCCAGAACGGGCGCAGCGCGGCGGCGCTGTTGGCGCGCCACGCCGCGGCGTAGCGGTCCATCAGCGCGGCCAGCTCGGCCAGCGTCGCAGCGGGGAGCGCACGTTCGGACATGCTCACCAATACGCCCGCATAAGGTCGTGCGACCATGCCGGCTGGCGCACCTCGCCGCGCGGCAGGAACTCCGCCATCACCGGCTTGATGTCGAGCACGGGCGTGCCGTCGACAGCGTCGAGGCCGCGCACCATGAGGCGCTTTCCCTCGACGCCGAGCAAGGCGCACACCGTCACGCCGATGCGGTTGGGGCGGTTCTTTCCGCGTTGCGCAAAGATGCCGACGAGCGGCCAATCGGGATTGCCGCGCGGGCGGCGCGCCGTCGTTTCGATCTTGTCCGGCGTCACGCGGTCGAACACGAACACCACTTCGATGTGGGAGAAGGCCTCGAGGCCGGCCAGCGCATCGGCGCCGAACGCGTCGGTCAACTCGATGGCCGCCGTTTCGCTGTCCCAGGAATCGTCGCGCGGCTCGCTGCGTCCGCCGCGCACATAGGCGACAGGATGCATGACGAACGACATCAATAGTGCGCCACGCGATCTTCCACCGCCTGGCCGCGCGCGGGGATCAGCATGTTGCGCTTGAAGCTGCACACGACCACGCCGTCCTGGTTCTTGCCGATGGTGCGGATGGTCACGATGCCCTGGCCCGGGCGGCTTTGGCTTTCACGTTTGGCGAGCACTTCGCTTTCGCCATAGAGCGTATCGCCTGCAAACACCGGCGCGGAGAATTTCACTTCGTCCATGCCCAGATTGGCGATCGCCTTTTGGCTGCAATCGGTGACGCTCATGCCGATCAGCAACGCCAGCGTATAGGGGCTGACCACCAGATTGCGCTTGAACTCCGACGCCTTGGCGAATTCGACGTCGAAATGCATCGGGTGCGTGTTCAGCGTCAGCAGCGTGAACAGATGATTGTCATATTCCGTAACGGTTTTTCCGGGGCGATGCTCGTAGACGTCGCCGACATTGAAATCCTCGAAATAGCGACCGAACGTCTCGCGATAGCGCTGCGGCCCGACCTCTTTCCACTGCTGCACCATCACCCCTCTCCCGCCGCGGCCAGAATGCGCCGGCTGGCGCGGATCACCGGCAATTCCACGAGTTTTCCGTCGAGCAGCGCGGCTGCGCCGTCCGCCGCTTCGAACGCCGCCATCACGCGCTTGGCGTGCGCGATTTCTTCTGCGCTCGGCGCGAACGCCGCTTTCACGCCGTCGACCTGTTTGGGGTGGATGCAGGCGCGGCCAGTGAAGCCCAGCGCGCGGGCGCGCTTCGTGCTTTCCGTCAGGCCGGCGGCGTCGTCGACGTCGAGATAAGGCACGTCCATCAGCTCGACGCCGGCGCGCGCGCATGCGGCCGCTAGCGTCGATCGCGCGAACAGCAACGGCTCCCAGTCCATCGTGCAGCCGATGTCGGCGGCGAAATCGAAGCCGCCGAACAATACCGCCGCCACGCCTTGCGCCGCGCAGATGTCGAACGCGTTCTTCAGTCCCTCCGCGCTTTCAACAATCGGCACGATGCGCGTCGCGCCCGTCGCCTCGCGCACGATGTCGAGCTCGACGGGATGGGCGACCTTGGGAATCATCACGAACGCCGGCCGGATCGCGGCGATCGCGGCGATGTCGGCCGCGCCCCAGGCCGTGCGCGGCGTATTGATGCGCACGCCGAATTCGGGGCGCCCGGCGACGAAGTCGGCGACGGCGGCGCGGGCATCGGCCTTCTGCGGCGGGGGAACGGCGTCCTCCAGATCGATGCAGACCTGATCCGCGCCGGCGGCCAGCGCCTTCTCGAAGCGCTCGGGCCGGGCCCCGGGCACGAACAGGAGAGATCGGAAGCTCATTTGTCCGGACAAATGCCGCGACGGCGGCGCGAAGTCAATCACTCGCGGCGCGCAGGTCCGCCGGAAACCAGGCGATTGAGCTCCACGATATGGCCGTCGGGATCGACCAGCATGGAGACCATCACCTGGATGTCGCCGGTCGCGCTGGGATAGGTGCGCGGGCGCGGCTCGCCGAGCACGGTCACGCCCGGCGTCGCGGCAACCCGCGGGAAGCGCTGTTCGAGGTCCGTCGCGTTGAACAGCAGCACGATGTCGCCGGCGTGGAAGGTCGGCGCTTGCGGCGGCGGATCGGCGGGGCCGTCGAGGAATTGCCAAAGGCCGAGCATGCCGATGAAGGAATCGTTGGCGCGCAGCAGAACCAGGCGCGAGCGATTGACGCCGTCCGATCCCGCGCGGCCCAGATTGGGCGAGGTCAGGATCTGGTCATATTGCACCTCCATGCCGAGCGCGTCGCGATAGAGCGCAAGCGAGCGATCCATGTCGCGCACGATCAGCGTCGTGCGGCGCAGATCGATGGGCAGGCGCGCCGCTTCGACCGGCGCAGCGGGCGCCGGCGGCGGCGGCGCATTCCCCTCAACCGAAATCACACACGCGCCCAGCGACGCCGCCGCCGCAAGCGCGACGATGATGGTGTGCAGTTTCATGGCGTCGACTCCCTGCGCGTGAACACGTACCCGCCGAACTCCGGCCCCCAGATGCGACGGCCTTCCGCATCAAAGCCGCGATCCCAATTGGCGAAGGCGTTCGGCGTGACGATCGACATGTTCTGCGCGCGCACCGCGCCGCGCCACGATGTCGGGCAATCTTCGGTTTCGCCGCGCCAGAAGCCCCGCGCCACGCGGCGCACGAGGCCGAAACAGGTCGACGCCGCAAGCTGTGCGGCCTGCAGCCGCGCAGGGTCGCGCCAGGCGCCGATGGCGGCGCGCGGATCGGCCAATTCATACCAGGTGCGCCGCACCAAGCCCGGGCCGACCGTTTCGAGCTTCACCACGCGCTGAAAATACGGCCGCTGGCGCGCGCTCTCGTCGAGGCGCGCAGGATCGTCGCCCAGGATGGCCTGCTCCTGATAAAGCCACACGCCGTCGGCGCGCTCGGGCCAGATTCGCACGATGTGCGCCTCGACGACGTCATAGCGATCATCGCTGCGCGCTTGATCGATGGAGGAGAACGTCCCGACCGCGAGCTGTGCGAACTCCTCCGCCGGCGAAGGCGTTTGCGCGAGAGCGGGGGCCGCCGACAGAGCGAAGATCGCCGCGAGCATGGCGGCCCTCATCATGGCGCGGGAACCATTTCGGCGAAGCGCGCGACCATGGCGCCGCGGCCGGCGACGAACACATCCTTGTGCTTGGCGATGTGATCGAGAATCTGCGCCAGCGCGCCGATGCGGCCCGGCCTGCCGACGATGCGCAGATGCAGGCCGATGTTCAGCACCGCCGCCTTGCCCGCCTGCGCCTCGGCGTAGAGCGCATCGAAACTGTCGATGGCGTAGCGCGCCCAGTCCCACGGCGCGTAGGACGGCGCGACCCACATTTTCATGTCGTTGGTGTCGACCGCGTAGGGCGAAATGACGATGGGCGTGCGGCCCCCGCGCGTTTCGACCACATCCCAAAAAGGAAAATCGTCGGAGTAATCGTCGATATGATAGGTGAACCCCTCCTCGGCGACGAGGCGGCGGGTGTTTTCGGTCAACAGATAACGCGACAGCCAGCCCTTCGGCGCAACGCCGATCGTGCGCGTGATGGACTCGCGCGCCTGCGCGATGAAGGCGCGCTCTTTGTCCTCGTCCATCCAGAATTGATGGCTCCAGCGATAGCCGTGCGCGGCGACTTCCCAGCCGCGGGCGCGAATATCCGCCGCGATCTGAGGCGCACGTTCGAGCGCAAGCGCAGCCGCGGTGATCGTCGGCTGAATGTTGCGCTCGTCGAAAAGCTTCACGATGCGCGGCCAGCCCGCCTTGACGCCGTATTGGTAATTGCTCTCATTGCCGTGTGCGCGCATCGGGCGCGACGGAACGGCGCCCAATTCGTCGACCGGCTCGGGGCCCTTGTCGCCGTCGCGGACATTCTGTTCCGCGCCCTCCTCGACATTGACGACGATGGACACGGCGAGCTTTGCGCCGTTCGGCCAGGTGAAGTCAGCGGGTGCGGGCATCGGCGTCTCTCACGGAAAAGGTGAATAGGCGCGTCGGCGGAGGTGTGCCAAGACGGCGGCGTCGTTTCGCCGTGAGGACATGATGCGCGCTTCGCTGAAAACCGCCGCCCTTGCAGTCATCGCCGCTCTTGCGCTCGCCGCCTGCGGCGAGCCGCCGGCCGCGGTGGAGGAAGCCAAGACCGGCGCGATCGATTTCGCGCAGGAAGCCGCCAAGGCCGCCGCGCGCGCCGTCGACACCCGCACCGCCTGCGTGCTCGCCGGCCAGTCCGATGCGTTTTGCGGCTGCGTGCAGGAGCGCCTGGGCCCGAATTTGAGCGAGGCGCATGTCGATGCGCTGGCGACCGTGCTGCGCCGCGCCATCGGCGGCGAAGGCGTGCAAGCCGCCGCCGAGCGCGCCGAGACGCTCGATCCGCGAACGCGCGACGCCCTGGTGCAGTGCGCGACGACCGCGGCGGTGCAAGGCGCGACAGAAGGCGCAGCGGAGTGATCGGCGCGCGGATCGCCAGCGCTCAATGCGGCTCCTCCCCGCCCGACACGTTCATGCTTTCGGCGGTGATGTACGCGGCCTCGTCGGAACACAAGAACGCGACCGCCTTGGCGGTGTCCTCCGGCAGGCCGGGGCGCTTCAGCGGGATGCGCGCGGCCATCGCCTCAAGATACGCCTCCACCGAAGGCGCGCCGACCACCTTGGCGAAATATTCGTTCTGCCATGCGCCCAGGCCCGTCGTGACATGGTTCGGGCAGACATTGTTGACCGTGATCTTGTGCGGCCCAAGCTCGATCGCGGCGGAGCGCACGAGCCCCACAAGACCGTGCTTGGAGGCGGTGTAGGCCTGCGCATGCGGAAAGCCGCTCTTGGCGGCCTGCGAAGCGATGTTGACGATGCGCCCGCCCTTGCCCTGCGCGATCATCTTCTCCGCCGCCGCCTTGATGCCGAAAAAGCAGCCGGTGAGGTTGACGTCGATGACGGCGCGCCAATCGTCGGGCGTCACTTCCATCAGCGGTTTCATGATGTAGCCGATGCCGGCATTGTTGACCCAGATGTCCAGCCCGCCATGCGCAGCGACGGCGTGATCGGCGAGCGCCCGCATCTGCGCAAAGTCGCGCACGTCGCAGGCGAAGGTCGAGGCCGCGCCGCCGGCGTCGCGGATGGATTGAGCGATCGCCTCCATCTCGGCGCCGGCGCCGATCATGGACCCCGGCGTGGCGGCGTCCTTCGGGGCGCCGATGTCGGATATGACGACCGCCGCGCCCTCCGCCGCGAGCCTGCGCGCGATGGCTTCGCCCAGGCCTTTGGCGCGCCCGGCGCCGGTGACCACGGCCGTCTTGCCGCTGAAGCGCGCCATGGCTCAGCCCAGCTTGTCGGTGAGGATGAAGACCAAATCGGCCGCCATCTCCTGAAACGAGGCCGCGACCTGCTGCATGGTGGGCGAGGACACGTCCTTGCCGAAGGCGTCCATGTCGGCCACGTCGATGATCTCGACATAGGCGTAGGGCGGCGCGGCGTCGGAGCCGAGCAGGCCGGCGGACTTGAACACCTCGAATTTCTCGATCGATCCCAGGCTGTTGACCGTCGGCAGGTCCACCCGCCGGGCCCAGGCCTCGTAATCGGCCGCGCTCACCCCAGGTTTGAGATTGAACAATGCGACGATCCGCGTACCCATTGGCGCCTCCCATTCGGAAACAGGTTGGTATATCTTTTAACGCCCAAGGGACAGCATCGGCCCGGCCGTTGCAAGCCCCCGCCGAGGAGCAGGACGATGAACGCCCCCGTCAAGGTCGCCGCCCCCGCCAAGAAGGCTAAGCTCGCTTCAAAGAAGCCTGACGCCAAGAAGGCCGCCGCGAAGGCGCCCGCCTATGACGGGCCGCCGGACTATCGCGTCGTCGGCCGCCACGGCGTCTATCCGCACGTGACCCACGACGAGGCGGCGCGGTTCAATTTCCTCGCCCATATGAACCGCCACCTCGCCACACGCGTTATGCCCGGCGTGAAGCTCGCCTTCGACGCGCGCGTCGAGCCGGCCTTCAAGAAAACCGCCAAGCGCCCCTTCAAGGATCGCCACGAAGTGCGCAAGGCCCTTCTGGCCGATCCGATGTTTCAATGGTGGTCGGCGCTGCGCCGCGCCACGATGGAGCAACGCCAGCAGGCCGGCCGCTGGGTGACGCTGCGCCAGGCCGATGCGCTCAACGAGTCCGTGCGCCGGCTGACCGACGGCGACCCGCGCCTCAAGCTCGACCCGAAACTGTCGCTGCCGCGCTATGTGGCCGCGATCGATCATCATTGCATGCCGGGCAGCTATCACACCGAGTTGGTCTCCGGCGACGCGACGGGCGCCGCCAACTACGACGTCGGCATGTTCGCCACCACCGGCGGCATGCTGGGCCTCTACAATGACGGCGGCGGGCACGCGGTGGTGAAGTGGGTGAAAGAGAACCTGCCCGCCTTCAAGCCCAAGCGCATCCTCGATCTCGGCGCAGGCCTCGGCCACAATGTGCTGCCGATCGCGCAGGCGTTTCCCGACGCGGAGGTCGTGGCGGTCGATGTCGGCGCGCCGATGCTGCGCTACGGCTTGGCGCGCGCCAAAAGCCTCGGCGTGAAGAACGTGACCTTCGTGCAGGCCGACGTGTCGGATTTGTCCCAATTCAAGGACGAGAGCTTCGACTGGATCCAGTCGACGATGTTTCTGCACGAGACGAGCTATTCCTCGATGCAGAAAATATTCGCCGAGACGAAACGGCTTCTGGCGCCGGGCGGCATCGTCTTGCATGTCGAGCAGCCGCAATACGATCCCGCGATGCCGCTGTTCGAGCAGGCGATGCGCGATTGGGACGCCTTCTACAACAACGAGCCGTTCTGGACGAAAATGCACGAGGTCGATCTCGACGGCTGGATGATCAAGGCCGGCTTCAAGAAGGACGCGCTGATCCATGGCGGCGTCGCCGCCGTCGTCGATCCGAAAGTGTTTCCCGAAGCGGCCAAGGATTCCAAGCAGGAGGATTACGGCCGCAAGGCCGCGTGGCACGTGATCGGCGCGCGCAAGCAGGCGAAGGCGGCATGAGTCTCGATCCGTTTGCGCTGGCCGGCGCCAAGCCGAAAGGCAAGCGGCCCTGGTTCCTGGAGAGCCGCGACAGCGAACGTCTGATGACGATCCTGATGGCGGTCGCGCAAGAACTGGCCGTCACGCGCGAGCGGCTCGACACGATCGAGCGGCTTTTGGAAAAGAACGGCGCGCTGACCCGCGCCGACATCGAGCGCTTCAACCCTACGAAGACAGAAGCCGCCGAACGCGGCGCGTGGACGCAAGAATATCTCGCCCGCATCCTGCGCATCCTGCAACAGGAACAGGAAGCCCTCGCGAGCGAGGATCAAACGCCGGAAGAGATCGCCGACGAACTGGCGCGCGGTTAGCGCCTGTCACTCAGTGAAGAGGGAGCGCGTTCAACGTGCTCCCTCTCCCTCCGCGAGGAGGGAGAGGGCCGGGGTGAGGGTGGGACGCAAACACTTCAATCCTTACGCAGCCCCCTCACCCCGCCCTCTCCCCCTTCGCAGGGGGAGAGGGAGATGTCGCCGTTATAGTGAAGGTTTGCGATCCCGATGACTCAAGCCATCTCCTCGCTCATTCGTTGCGCCGTGTTCGTGCGCGACCTTGAGCGCTCCACCGCCTTCTATCGCGCGCTGGGGCTCACCGACACGTATTACGAAGGCACGCTGCATGCCGGCAGCGTCGCCGCCGCGCTCGTCGTCGCGCCGGAAACCGTCACGCGCTGCCGCATCGTGAAGCGGCCCGGCACGCCGAATTACGGCATGGTCGGCCTGTTCGAATTGCGCGACCCGGCGCTTGAGCCTTTGCCGCGCGCCGATGCGATTACGCCGCGCGCGGGCGAGGCGACTTTGGTGTTCTACGTGACCGACATGGATGCGACGATGGCTGCAGCCGCCGCTGCGGGCGCGTCAGTGATCGGGCCGATCGCGCACTTCACCATGCCGCATCGCAGCCAGCGCGAAGGCTGTCTGCGCGATCCCGACGGCGTGTTGATCAACGTCATCGAACGCCCGATCGACGAACAATTCAGCGATCGGCCGGTGCAGACCTAAGGCGGCGAGACCACGAACAAGGCGTCAGCCATCGGCTCGTTCAAGCGGAAATCGGTCCAGAAGATCTCGTTCTGCTTCACGCCATTGTAAAACAGCCGCACGCGTCCCGGCTGCACCCAGGACGAACCCGGCTGCGTGAAGAAATCCGAATAGATGCGCTCATGCCAGCCGCGCGGCGTCGCGAAACCCACGCGCAGAATGGCGAAATCATCCTGGGCGATGGCGAATTGCGTCTGCATGCCGGCAGGATCGGCGACGCGCACATGATAGACCGGCCGACCGTCGACGAGATCGTCGGGCAGGCGCGTCAGCGTGAAGCCGTCGTCCAGCGCGAAGCGGATGACGCCGAAGCCGAAATTTTCCGACCATTGCCGATCGGCTTCGGACGGCGGCTGCGGACCGGCGGCGGTGTAGGAGCGCGCGCCGTCGAACGCCAGCAGCAGCGCCTGGCGCCCGTCGCGCCGGGATTCGATGCGCACCTTGCCGTCGGCGGCGTGCGCGGCGTCCTTCTCGCGCGGATAGACGCGCCACATCTCGTAGCGCTCATGCCGCTCGACCGCGCCATCCGCGCGATAGAACACCGCCTCGCCGCGCATATAGAGCGTTTCCGGACGCACCCAGGCCTCGCCCCCGGCCGCGGCGTGCGCCCGAGTCACGATGCTGCGCGCGTCGAGCGCGGGCTG
>CAZMRN010000011.1:0-18954 GCA_964568575.1 uncultured Caulobacteraceae bacterium | reverse complement strand
TATGGCGAAGAACGGCTTAGAGATGGCGCCGAGCCCGTAGCCTAACATGATGAGCGGCTTGCGGCGGCCGATGCGGTCGGAGATGTAGCCCGAGAACACCTTCGCGATCGCCGCAGTCGATTCCGCAACGCCGTCTATGATCCCAACGAGTATGACGCTCGCGCCCAAAGTTGTGGTCAAAAACAGCGGCAGCAGCGCATGGATCATCTCCGACGAGATGTCCATGAACAGGCTCACAAACCCGAGCGCCCAGACCGTCCGGGGGATCGCTGTTCGCGCTGCCACAGTCGCTCCAGTCAACTCGCGGGCATCTCTTAACCGGCTTAGGCGGCATTGGCGAGGCCTAGAGCAAGTTGGACAAGAAAGGCGTCATGAACGTCGATTGCGAAACAGACCCTCGCCGCCGGTTTCCTTACGCCATCGGCTTCGAGCGCGATCGGAATCGAATGCGATACGGGATGAGCACAATGCCGGCGATCACCGAGAGCAGTGTAATCAGCGTGACGAAGATGATCAGCGGGTGATTGAAGTCCTCGTGGTTCTGCCAATCCATGATGTGCAGCGCCCACAGCGTATCGTAGAGGCGCCATAGATCGGAACGGCGTGCTGTCACTGCGCCGGTATTCTGCGCGACGTAAACGGATAGGCCGCCGTCCGGGAATTGCACGCGCCACGCCGGCAGGGCGCCGCGGTATTCGGCCGTCTCTTCGGTCACGAGTGTTGCGCCCGTGGGTTCGGAGGTGAGGGTGAGGTGCGCGCGGGCGACGGCGCGCGCTTGTTCGCCGCTCAGGGGCGAGAGCCGTTCCAGTGTCGCGGCGTCAAATAGGATGGGCGGCGCGTCGGCGAATTCTGCGATCACGACCTGGCCGATGGGGCGCCTTTCGATGGTGAGCTTGGTGGGTAGCCCGTTTTGATCCCCGCGCAAGTTGGCCAGCGACGCAAGCGTCACGGTGTCGAGAGTCTGCGCCTGCGCTGGTCGGATCAGGTTTTCGCTGCGTATCTGCTGGATTGGGAAGATCGTGAAGAAGAGGCCGCTGACGACCCAAAACACGATCTGAATGCAAACAAGCAGCGCCAGCCACTTGTGAACGAACGATGCAAGACGTGCGAGCGGCATGCAATTTTCCCCCAAACGAAAGTCTAAGGTGACGGTGGCCCCGTCAAGCTGGTCGCAGCGGCGATGGCGGCGAGCGCACTGAAAAAAAGGACGGCGTCGAGGCCGAGTGTAAGTCTGAGCGCCCGCCGGCCTGCTTCCGGAGCGGTCCGCAAGCGCACTGTGATGACCAGTTTGTTGTAGGCGCCGAGTGCGAGAGCGAAGCTGGCGGCGGCAAGCTTTGCGATCAGCAATTGGCCGTAGAGGCTCGTCAGCAACGGCGTCCATCCACCCGCGAGAAGGAACGCTAGCCAGAGTCCAAGCGCGAAGAGCGTGGGAACGGCAACGACCGCGACGTTGGAAAAGCGAATCACGCGCGCAGTGAGTATTGTGTCATCAAGATTGCGCACGGGCCAAAGTGTCAACGGTCCCGCGATCCAGAACGCGGCAATCAGCACGTGGACGCCTGCGGCCCACGGCGCGAGGCCCGGCGATTCCAGGGCTTGGCTGTGTCCTGTCAGCCCAAACGAGGCGGCAAGCGCAACGGCGCCGATCCCGGCGGCGATCTTCCATCGCAGCAACAACCCGATTGTCAGCGCGACAGCGCCGATTGCGGTCGCGGCCAAACTTGGGCCAAGCGCTGGCCACGTCCATGACAACGTTGCGGGATCGAGAAGCGCACTGCCGCCTCCCAACTGCACGTTCGCCAGCCCTAATCGAAAGACGGCAAAGAGCAGCGCGATCACGCTGGCAAAGGTCGCGGTACGTAGCGTACGTGAATAGTCAGCACGAGCGACAATGTTCAAGCTCGCGTGCATGGCAAGCCCCGTCGCCAGCAAAGCCGATCCATAGAGCCCAAGCTTGATCCCAAACAGCGCGAGCGCGAGGGGATCGGCTTCCACTACCCAGCGACCGTGAAGCGGACAGCGCCTGGCATGACATGACCGTCGCTGGCCATCGTTCGCCAAGAGATCGTGTAGGCGCCGGGCGCCAGCGCGGGCAGCGGGATCGTGAACGCAGCGGCCCGCGTACGCGGGGGCATGTAGTCGAGCACGATCTCGCGTCCGGCCGCGTTGGTGAGCGTCACGCTGGCCAATCCTGTGGCGGCGGAGAACGTCACCGTGAAGGTTGCTGGCGGCGCAGACAGCGTGGCGTTGTCTGCAATGCTAGTTTCGCGCACGGCGGTGTGCGCGAGCGCCGGCGCAGCAGAAGCAATCGGCAGCGAGGCCGCCACAAGCGCCAGGAAGAGGCGTTTCATTGGGACTGCTCCAGAGTGCTCAATGCACCATGTAACGGACGCGGCCGGTCATGGTGTGATTGTCGGCGCCGCTCGCAGTCCAGGCAAAGGTGTAATTGCCGGGCGCGAGCCTCGGCAGTGCAACGCTGGCCGTTGTTGCGGCTTCACTGGCAGGAATGGTCACGGTGATCGGATCGCCGCCCCTTGGCGTGATGACGAGGCTGGTCAAGCGCATCGGATGTTCGAATGTGGCGCCGAACGTTTCCGGGGCCGCGCCCATCGCGCCGTCCGCCGGATTGGTTTGAACGGCGCTGTGCGCACCGTGGCCGCCGTGATCGTGCTGGGCCGACGCCAGCGGCGCGGTGGCAAAGAGTGCAAGCGCCGCGCCGAGCATGAGAGGAAGTTTGGACATGAATTACTCCGTTGATGTTAGAAGAGCGCGCGCAAACCAATGACTGCGCGCGCGGATTGGGTGTCTTCGCCGAGGGCTTCGCGAATGTCGCGGGTTTCGCCGAGAGCGCTTGACCATTCGAGGCCGACATAGGGTGCAAAGCGCCGGCTGAATTCGTAACGCAGCCGCAAACCGACTTCGGCGTCGGTGACGCCCGCGCCTGTGTCGAGATCGGGGATATCTTGCGCCGCGAAATTGAGTTCCGCGCTTGGCTGAAGGATGAGCCTTTGCGTGAGGCGAAGGTCGTACTCGGCTTCCGCGCGTGCAGTCACATCGCCTTCGGTCGAGACAAACGCTGCTGCGCCGATCTCGAACCAATAGGGCGCAAGGCCCTGAACGCCGAGCACGAGATCGGTGCGGCCTTCGCCCTCAAGATAGCTTTGGCGGACACCGGCTTGAAGATCGAAATATGGCGTGATCGCGCGGCTGTAGAGAAGCTGAAGTTCGGCGTCTTCGAGTTCATTCTCGAACGCGCCTTCTCCCTCGGACTTCCACCAGAAGCGATGAATGTCGCCCCCGTACCAGCCTTGCGCGTGCCAGGCATAAGTTTCGCTGTCATCGTCAAAACCCGCCTCTAAGCGTTCGACGGTGATTGCGTGTGTGCGCATGCCGCCGTTCTCGGCGACCAGTTGCTGTCGCGCCCGCGCCATCGCTGCGGCGTCAAAGTAAAGGTCGGCGGCTTTGGCCTGCGCATCGGCGCCAATGGCTGGCGTCGATTGCCGGGAGGGCGTGGGTTCGTGGCCAGCGTGTGGATCTGTTGCGGGCGTTTGGGTCTCATGCTGCGCGTGATCTTGTGCGGCGGCGGGCATTGCCGCGACCAGAACCAACGGCGCAACGAAAGCGGCGATCATTCTCATGATGCGACGCCATCGAGAGGACGTACGGTCACGACGTTGAACATGCCGGAGTGCATGTGCATCATCATGTGGCAGTGAAACGCCCAATCGCCAGGCGCGTCGGCCGTGAGATCGAAGGACAGACGTCCGCCCGGCGCAACGTTCACGGTGTGCTTCAAGGGGTGATGTCCAGCATGGCCATTGACCAATTCGAAGAAGTGTCCGTGCAGATGGATCGGATGTTGCATCATCGTGTCATTCACGAGTGTGACGCGCACACGTTCGTCTCGCTCAAGGCGGATAGGCTCGACGATTTCGCTGAAGCGGCGTCCGTCGAAGCCCCACATATAGCGTTCCATATTGCCGGTGAGATGGATCTCAAGCGTGCGCGATGGCGCCCGCGTATCGCGATTGGGGTTGAGCGCGACAAGATCTGTGTAGACAAGCACGCGATGGGGTTCGTATTCCAGCCCGAGCGGGCGTTCGGCCAGTCGGTTGTCGGCCATCGGCGAGATGCTTTGGACGCCCACGCCCACCGCCATGTTCGGCGGCGCAAGCGAGCGGTCGCGCATGTTCATGTCGCCGTGGTCCATCGATCCATGGTCCATGGCGCCGGCGCTATGATCCATAGCCCCCATATCCATGCCCATGTCGCGCATAGTGAGGTTGGGGACTTGGCGGAGCGGGGGCACGTCCGCGCTCATGCCGAGCCTTGGAGCAAGCGTTGCGCGCCCAAGCCCCGAGCGATCCACGGCTTCTGAAACGATCGTGTAGGCGCGATCTTCGCTTGGGGTGACGATGACGTCGTAGGTTTCGGCAACCGCGATCTGGAATTCATCAACTTCAGTGGGGCGCACATTCTCACCGTCAGCCTGCACGACGGTCATGGGCAGGCCCGGAATGCGCACGTTAAAGTTCGTCATCGCCGAGGCGTTGATGATTCGGAGGCGCACGCGCTCGCCCGGTTCAAACAGCCCCGTCCAATTTTCCTGCGGCCCGTGACCATTCACGAGATAGATGTAGGTCGAGCCGGTGACGTCGGAGATGTCGCGCGGGTCCATGCGCATCTGCGCCCACATGCGCCGCTCGGAAGCGCTCATGCGGTCTTCGCCCGAGAAAAGGCCAGCAATAGTGGTGCGCTGCTGATTGAAAAAGCCTGGACTTGCTTTCAGCCGGCGAAGGATTTCGTGCGGGTGCAGGAAGCTCCAGTCGGAGAGCACGATCACATGTTCGCGGTCATAGGCGACAGGATCGGCGCCGGCGGGATCGATGATCATCGGCCCGAAATGGCCCATCGCTTCTTGCAGGCCCGAATGGCTGTGATACCAATAGGTGCCTGACTGGCGCACCGGAAATTCATAAACGAACGTCTCGCCCGGACGGATGCCGGGAAAGCTGATGCCGGGCACGCCGTCCATTTGAAATGGCAAGAGGATGCCGTGCCAATGGATCGAGGTGTCTTCGTCCAACGTGTTGGTGACAGAGAGCCGCACGTTTTGGCCCTCGCGCAGGCGAATGAGGGGCGCCGGCAGCGTGCCGTTTACAGTGATGGCGTGACCGGTGCGGCCGCCGACAATGAAGGGCGAGTGACCGACGCTTAGCGCGATGCCAGGCCCGCTGAGGGTTGCGAGCGTCGGCGCTACACCTCGCGATCCGGTTTGCGCCCACGCGGGGAACAAGGCTTGCACGCCGGCAAAGCCCGCTCCGCTGACTATCGCCTTCAACAATGTCCGGCGCTCTATCGCCACGATGAACTCCTCGTCTGCCCTTCAGCCGTAATGGTGTGCACCTTCCCATCGCTGGAAGGTCAAGCCCCAGTGTCGTCAAGGTGAAATACGCACCGCGCCGGCTGATCCCTCAGGGGCGGCGCAAGGCCGGTATGTTGGATTGGAACGCCACTCATTCATCGGTCGTCAACGCTGCAGCGAGCGCGCGCCGCGCGCGATAGATGCGCACTTCCACCGCCTTCGCCGTGATCCCGAGCGCGTTGCCGATTTCGTGATAGGAAGTCTCGCCCGTCAGTGACATCAGCAGCGGCGCTTTGAGGCTGTCGGGCAGCGCTGCAATGGCTGTGTCCAACCGAGTGAACTCGGCTTCGCGCTCACCCGCCGCGGCCGGAGGCTCGGCGATTTCCATGCCTGGTTTGTCTATGTCTTCGGCGCGGTAGAAGAAGTGACGCACCGCGCGGCGTCTTCGCCAGTCGCGGCACTTATTGATGGCGATGCGCTTTAGCCAAACGCTGAACGGACGCCGCGCGTCAAATCGCTTCAGCGCGCGCCAGGCCGCCACGAAGCTCTCCTGCACGAGGTCTAAGGCTTCGCTGGGATCGCCGGAATAAGCGCGTACAAACCGATAAAGCTCTTCCTTGTGGCGGCGCATGAGCTGCGTGAATGCGCGCTCTTCGCCGGCCAGCACGGCCGCGATGAGCGCGGCGTCGCTGCGCTCATCGTCATCCTTCATTGCTGTTCAGCGGTCAGCGATTCTACAACGGTTGCGTCAAATATCGCCTGCTGGTCCTGCGTCAGCACCTCGCGCATGGCGAAGACATGGCGGATTGTCTCCGATTGGAGCTCGCCCATGGCGTGATGGAAGCGCTCGATCGCGGCGGTGACGCCAGCGCCATAGCCGTGCTCGGCGCGAATGGCTGCGGCAAGGTCGGCGTTGGCCGCACGCATCTCAAGCTCAAGCGCATGGCGGCGGGTGGCGAAATCGGCTTCGATGGTTTCGATGCTGCCGAGTTGCTCGGCCGTCAGGTCGAGGCGCTCGTGGACGATGTCGTGAAGTCCGGGCGTGCTTTGGTGAAAGGCGTGCATGCCGACCCATACGCCGCCGAGCCCGGCCGCGAAGGCGACAAAAGCGGTGACGATGAGTCCTTGCCAGGAGAGCTTCATGGCCTGCCCTCAAGCAGCGTGGACGGCGCATAGGCCGAATGCACAGAGAAGGGCGAGGCCTCCGCTGGCGTGGCGTTGGAAGCAGCCCCTGCGGCGACGCCGGCGATCATGACCGCCGCGACAAAGGCTGCACGAATGCTCAATAGGCCCGCGACATCGGGCGCACGCGATGCCGCGATCGCGGCCCAAACACGCGGTTCAAGCTGACTAAGGTCGGCTTGGGACGCGCGCCGGCGCCATGCCGCCAGCATTTCATCAAGATCGGTTCGCATCGGGTCACTCTCTGTCCTGCGCATAGCTTACGCGAGAGCCATTGATTTCCCTCAGAGGGTCCGAGGAGGGGATCGCGCAGGGGCTGCGTATAGAGGGTGACAAGACCCGGGAGCCACGCATGCAGCAGAGAAAAAGAGGGCTCGATCGGCGCGCGGCGTTGGCCTTGGCGGCTGGCGGGGCAATAGCGCTTCTAGCGCCGTTTGCACGGGCGCAGCAAACACGCCACGCCATGCATGTGCGCCGTGACGCGGGTTGTGGATGCTGCCTCGCCTGGGTGGAGGTCATGCGCCGCAGTGGCCGTTTCACCGTCACGGTGACCGACGAGGCCGACATGAATGCTGTGAAACAGAGCCTCGGCGTGCCGCTGGATCTTGCTTCTTGTCACACCGCAACGGTGGCGGGCTTTGCCGTCGAAGGTCACGTGCCCGTGGAGGACGTGCTGCGGCTCATTGAGACGCGGCCGGCGGGCGTCCGGGGCATCGCCGTGCCAGGGATGCCGATCGGCTCTCCTGGCATGGAACAAGCTGGTATGGGCCGCGATGCGTTCGCGGTTATTGCATTTTCGGGGGACGGCGCCCGCCACGTATTCGCGCGCTATCCGGCGCGCGGTTGATCTGGAGAGAGATTATGCAAATGGGCTGGATGGCCGCGCTGGCGTCGCTTGCTCTGCTGGGCGGTTGCGCGACCGCGCAAGGCATGAACCACGGCGCGATGAGTCACGAAGAAATGATGCGTCATTGTCAGATGATGCAAGAGCATCATGGCGATGGGGCGGCTGCTCACGCCGATCACAATCCCGCAGAGCACGGCGGCATGAGCCACGAGGATATGATGCGCCACTGCGCCGAAATGCGTGCTGGCGAAGCGACGCCTCAGCACTAGGCGATTGAGTGCGAACTCAGTAGCGCCGCGTCTTCTTGGCGCTCGGCGTGCGCGGCTTTGCGAGATCGTCAAGGATAGGACAATCGGAGCGCTCGTCGCCATGGCAATGGTGCGCGAGTTGGCGAAGCGTTTTCATCACGGCGCGCATCTCGCGTATCCGACGTTCAAGATCGGCGATGTGCGTCTCAGCCAGGCGCTTCACTTCGCGTGAGGATCGCTTCTTGTCGCTCCAGAGGGCGAGCAAGGCCGAGACCTCTTCCAGGGAAAAGCCCAGATCGCGCGTGCGGCGCACGAATTGGAGCACGGCCACGTCTTGGTCGCCATAATCGCGGTAGCCATTTGCACGCCGCGCCGCCGATGGAAGCAGGCCAATGCTCTCATAATAGCGGATCATTTTGGCCGACACGCCCGTTTGTTCGGATGCTTGCCCTATGTTCATGGGATCGAACCTGAATTTTCCGTGTTGACCTTCCCATTGTGGGAAGGTGCAGCCTCTGGGGCAAGTGAAATCAGGAGCGCGAGTAACTCGCGAAAAACCCATGGACGCTCACGGCCACCATCATCACGGACACGTCGCTCATGTCGGCGCTGATCTGCGCGACCCAGTTTGCGGCATGATTGTCAAACCCGATACGCCGCATCGGCTCTCGCATATCGGCCAAGAGGTGTTGTTCTGCAGCGCCGGCTGCAAAGCCAAGTTCGAGGCTGCGCCTGAGCAATACGTCAAGTCAGACGCCTCGCAGTCGTGCTGCGCCAAGAAAGCGCCAGAGGCGGCGCACGGGGCGTGTCACGCGCACGGACATCAACACGCAGCGCCCGCGGCGTCAACGCAGGCCCCAAAGGGCGCGACATGGACGTGCCCGATGCACCCCGAAATCGTGCGCGACGGTCCTGGCTCATGCCCCATTTGCGGTATGGCGCTCGAACCGATGACGCCAACCGCCGACACCGGGCCCAACCCCGAACTCATCGATATGACGCGCCGCTTCTGGATTGGGGCGGCGCTCGCGGTCCCGGTTCTGGTGCTGGAGATGGGCCGGCATCTGTTTGGCGTCGACCAAATCGTGCCGGCGATGTGGAATCCGTGGCTTCAGTTTTTCTTGGCCACGCCGGTCGTGGTGTGGGCGGGCTTTCCGTTCTTTGAGCGCGGCTATCAATCACTTCTGACGCGCAACCTCAACATGTTCACACTCATCGCGCTCGGCACGGGCGTCGCGTGGATCTACAGCGTTGTCGCGCTCTTGGGGCCGAGCCTGTTTCCACCAGAATTTCGTGATGCGCACGGGCAGGTCGCGGTCTATTTCGAAGCGGCGGCGGTGATCACTGTCCTGGTGCTTCTGGGACAGGTGTTGGAGTTGCGGGCGCGCGAGCAAACGGGAGGCGCCATTCGCGCTCTCTTGGATCTGGCGCCAAAGACGGCGCGGCGCATCAAGGACGGCGCGGAAGAAGAGGTCACGCTGGACCAGATCGTGGTTGGCGATCGGCTGCGCGTGCGCCCTGGTGAAAAGATTCCGGTGGACGGGATCGTCCAAGATGGGCGCTCCACGATCGATGAATCGATGGTGACAGGTGAGTCGATGCCAGTGACCCGGGAAGCTGGCGCGCGCGTCATCGGGGGCACACTCAATCAGGCCGGCGCACTGGTAATTGAAGCTGACCGGGTTGGCGCCGATTCGATGCTCTCGCGCATCGTCCATATGGTTGCAGACGCACAGAGATCGCGGGCGCCGATCCAACGCCTGGCCGACAAGGTCTCTGGGTGGTTTGTGCCCGCCGTCATCGCGGTCGCGGTCGTTGCACTCATCGCATGGTGGGTGCTGGGGCCGTCACCGGCGTTTTCTTACGGACTCATCGCGGCCGTGTCAGTGCTCATCATCGCTTGTCCGTGTGCGCTCGGGCTTGCGACACCGATGTCGATCATGGCCGGGGTCGGACGAGGTGCGCGCGCGGGCGTCTTGATCAAGAACGCAGACGCGCTTGAGCGGTTCGAGAAAGTGGACACGCTCGTTCTGGACAAGACCGGCACGCTAACCGAAGGGAAACCGGCGGTGATCGCCATCCAAACGGCGCCCAATCAAACGAAAGACGAAGTACTGCGTCTCGCCGCGAGCTTAGAAAACCAAAGCGAACATCCATTGGCGCAGGCGATCGTCGCAGCCGCAAAGGAGCGTGGTCTAGCGCTCGCCGAGGCTTCTGATTTCGACTCGCCAACGGGGAAGGGCGTGATTGGCGTCGTTGAAGGCCACGAAGTGGCGCTGGGTGCGGAAAAATATCTGGCCGAGTTGAAGGTGGACACGGCCGGTCTGCGGTCAAAGGCGGAAGAGCTTAGACGCGAAGGCGCGACGGCAATCTTCTTGAGCGTTGATGGCGTCGCCGCGGCGGTCTTAGGCATCGCTGACCGGATCAAGGCGACAACGCCCGATGCGCTCGCTGCTCTCAAGGCACAAGGCATCCGGCTGGTGATGCTGACCGGCGACAATCGCACCACGGCGGAGGCGGTGGGGCGTACGCTCGGCATCGACACTGTGGAGGCGGAAGTGCTTCCGGAGGACAAGTCTCGCATCGTGGCCCGATTAAAGGGCGAAGGCCGGATCGTGGCGATGGCAGGTGACGGTGTGAATGACGCGCCCGCCCTTGCTGCAGCTGATGTCGGCATTGCGATGGGATCTGGAACGGACGTCGCCATCGAAAGCGCTGGTGTGACGCTCCTTCATGGCGATCTCACCGGCATCGTGCGTGCGCGCGCGATTTCGCGGGCGACCATGAACAACATCCGTCAGAACCTGTTTTTCGCCTTTGCCTACAACGTGGCCGGCGTGCCGATCGCCGCTGGCGTGCTCTACCCGATCACCGGCGATCTCCTGTCGCCGATGATCGCGGCGGCGGCGATGGCGTTGTCCTCTGTTTCGGTGATTGCGAACTCCCTGCGTCTGAACTCAGTCAGGGTCTGACGCCGGTTGTGGGTGGGAGGGCGGCCGTTTCGTGGCCGCCCTCTCTTATTGTCCGAGCCTTTTGGCGGTATGGTCGTGCAATGGACACGGTGGCGACTGGCCGAATTGCGTTCTGGGAGGGCGGCAGCCTTTGGGTGTTTGACGTGCCCACGGGCGCAGACGCGCCCGATCGCATCGCGATGCACGCGCACCATGCGTTCCAGCTGACTTTCTCGTTGGGTGGTGATTTCGGTCTCCACCTCGAAGACCGCGTCATTAGCGGTCCGTTCGCAATTGTGGCGCCTGACGCGCCTCATGCATTCGAGGCACAAGGGCTCATCTCTTTGCTGTTCATCGAGCCAGAGAGCAGGGCGGGGCGAGCGCTTGCGCAGCTCATGCAAGGCAAGCCCGCGAGCCCGTTGAGCGCTGAGCAAGTTCGAGATGCGCCAACGCTCTTCAAGGCGGCGTTTGAGCACCCAACCGATCCAATCAGGGAACTCGTCGCGGCCGGAAGCGAGGTCGCTGCGCGCATCGCCGCTCACGTCCGCACGACCGAACCCGATCGGCGGGTGCGCCAGATTATCAATTGGGCCCATGAGAATCTGGATGGTGCGGTGGCCATGAGCGATGCAGCTCAGGCAGTCGGGCTATCGCCCAGCCGTGCAAGCCATTTGTTCGTGGAGGAAACGGGCTTGCCGTTCCGAACGTACGTCCTGTGGCTACGTCTGGTGCGCGCCGTCGATGCGCATACCCAAGGGGCGAACCTCACGGAAGCCGCCCAGCAGGCGGGTTTCTCCGATTCCGCCCACTTGAGCCGCACGTTTAAGCGGATGTTTGGGCTGCCCGCCGCGGCCCTCGAAATGTCGTAGCTGTTCCGTTCAAGCGGCCGGTGGGCCGTGGGGTTAGGTAGAACGTGTCCAAGACGGACAAAACGCAACACCTGATCCACATGGGAGACACCAATGCTGAGCGCTTTGAACACCTTCTTCTCGAACATGACGACCAGCGGTTGTGGCTGCAGCGAGACGTGCCGTTGCGGCGCTGATTGCCGCTGCAAGTCGCGCCGCTCGTGCGGCGGTCAGTGCAATTGCGCACGCTGAGTGATTGACGGCTCGGGCCGCGTGTGCGGTCCGAGCCGGTCATACCGAGCGAAGGAAGACATCATGGAAATCGCTATTGGAGCGGCCCTGGCCCTCGGCGTCTGCGGCCTCGGTGTGATCGCCGGATTTGAGCGTGATAGAGCCTTCTATCCGGTGATGCTGATCGTCATCGCGTCGTACTACGATCTCTTCGCCGTCATTGGCGGTGACAGGGGCGTTCTTGGCATCGAGATCGCAATCTCGCTCGGGTTCGCCGCCCTTGCCGTGCTCGGCTTTCGGGCGAACCTTTGGCTCACAGTTGTCGGTTTGCTCGGGCACGCAGGCCTTGATTTCTTTCACGGCCATGTGGTCACGAACCCTGGGCTGCCGGTTTGGTGGCCAATGTTCTGCGCGACCTTCGATGCGGTCGCCGGCCTCTATCTGCTACGGGCGCTTGCGTTCAAACGGATCGGTGCGAGCGATCCTCTCAGCTTTGGCATTCGGATTCGCTCCTACGTTGATGTGGAGCTTGAAGCGTCTCGAGCCGCAGAGCGGGCGGGTGATGCTGCGGCGGCGTTTCAACACCTTGAGCGCGCGCACATCTTGGGACAGCGATCGACGGTGCAACATGTTCGTGTGCACGTACTGATGCTCTTGTGGGCTCTTCGCAATCACAAGGCGGGCGAAGTCTTTGGCCAATTCAGCCGCGTCATTGGCGCGGCGACGAAAACCTGGGTCGGTCTCATCCCGTCAGGCAACACTGGCGGCGCCAATGTGAGCCCGTTCAAACCGATGGCCATCCCGGATGATCTCGCCGAGCTGATCGATGTCGCGCGCTCGCCGCGGCTCTGGGTCAACTGAACAAAACGTCGTCCTTCCTTCGCAGTCTGAACTATTCGGGTGACTCATGAGAGCCGTCACATGCCGACACTACGGGCCACCAGACGTGCTTCAGGTCGAAGACGTTGAACGCCCTCGTCCGAAAGACAACGAAGTTCTCGTCGCTGTTCATTCGACTTCCGTGACGTCCGGCGATGCGCGCATGCGGGCGTTCAAGGGCGCGGGCATTTTCTGGCTTCCTATGAGGCTCATTTTCGGGGTTTTGAGACCGCGAAATCCAATCACGGGCATGGAGTTTTCGGGGCGCGTCGCCGAGGTCGGCAAAGACGTTACGACTTTTCGCGTTGGTGATCCGGTGTTTGGCATGAAGATCGGAGGCGCAAACGCCGAGTACGTCGTGATGCGAGAGACGGCGGTCATCGCGCTCAAGCCAGCAGCGTTGGGCTTTGAAGAGGCGGCGGTAACGCCTTTCGGTGCGCTTTCAGCTCTGGATTTCCTTCGCGACTTCGCAAAGCTGAGACGGGGAGAGAAGATACTGATCCATGGGGCAAGCGGCGCTGTTGGCGTGTTCGCCGTCCAGCTCGCCAAACACATGGGCGCGACGGTCACCGGTGTGTGCAGTACAGCCAACATTGAGATGGTTAAGTCTCTCGGTGCGGACGAGGTGATCGATTACACGGTGACCGACTTCGCTCAAACTCAGGGTACCTACGATGTCATACTGGACACCGTGGGCGGCACATCATTCTCGCGGAGTAAGCACGTGCTCGCACCTGGCGGCCGCCACGTCTTCGTGGTTCAGGACTGGCCGCACCTTCTGCAAGCGCTTTGGACGTCGATGCGGCCTGGCAAGCGCGTGATATGTGGCTTCTCCGGCGGCGACTCCACAGCAGATCTCGTCCAGATCGCCGGGCTGATCGAGCAGGGGATCATCAGGCCAGTTGTGGATCGGACGTTCCAACTCGACGCGATCGTTGATGCGCATCGCTACGTTGAGACGGGACGCAAGCGAGGCGGAGTTGTCGTTTCCGTGGCCACCTAACCGCAAGTCGCAGCTGTTCCGTTCAAGCAGTTGTCGAGCTGGTGGCTTAGTTATCCCGGATCAACTGGATGAAAGTCACTGCAATGCTTCGGATAGCGCTCTGCACAATTGCCGGCTTGTCTCTCCTGCCGATTGCGGGCGCAAGCTTCGAAGCAGTTGCGGGCGCGAGCGACAGCCGCGATTACTCCGCACCTGGCGAGTTGATTGATGTGGGCGGTTATCGCCTGCATCTGAACTGCACAGGCGACGGCGCGCCGACAATTATCCTCGACGCTGGCCTGGGCGGAAGCAGCCTGGATTGGTCTTTAGTGCAACCTGTGCTGAGCCGGACCACGCGCGCATGCTCATTCGATCGCGCCGGCATGGGCTGGAGCGATCCTGGTCAAGGTCCGCGCAGCCCCGAGCATATGGCGGACGAACTCGCTGTGCTTCTCGATCGCGCCGACATCGATGGGCCCTATGTCTTGGTGGCGCATTCTTTGGCTGGAAAGAACGCCCGGCTGTTTGCGATGCGTCAGCCAGAGGATGTGGTGGGGATGGTGTTCATTGATGCGCGTCATGAGTACGTTGACGAGCAGACCACAGCCTCAGAGCAGCGGGCATTTCTGGCCGGGCTCGACGGTCAAAGCTTCCAGTACGGTGCGGCGCGGCGCCTGGGCGTGGCGCGCCTGTTCGGCGATCAGCTGGCGGGTGTTCCTTCGATGACGGCCCGAGCGCGCCGGGAGATGGCTCTGATAGGGACGGAGCCCGAGGCGCTCGCAGCGACGGTCGAGGAAGGCCGAGAGCGCTCGGCAAGCGATGACCTGCTGCGAAACGCGCCGTCGTTTGGCGAGCTTCCGTTAGTGGCGATAGCGGCTGGCCAGAACATGCCGGAGCCTCGGTGGGCCGCAGGACAGCGGCGATTGGCGGCGCTCAGCACTAGCGGCCGGCTTGTCGTCGCCGAGGGCAGTTCTCACGCTGTCGCGTTGGATGATCCCGAACTCGTGATAGCCACAGTGCGCCAGGTGATTGCTGCGGTTCGTTGACCGGAGCGCGCGGCGCCCGGGCATTGTGAGTGTCGCCGCGTAGGCAAAGCGCTACGTCTGCTTTTTCGTTACGAAACCGCATTGGGCCTACCCGCCCGACCAAACGCGTGCGCGATGTTTTTGCCGCAAGGCGCCGCATTTTCGATTTTCGATTGTAAGAGCGATCCCGTCGGCTTCGCCAGCGGGCCGGGCTGTCGTGCTTCGCACCGAGCCCTCAGGTCTCGGCCCTTAGGGCTTTCATCCCTATCGCGAGTCCCGCCCACCCGCCCCGGATGAATTGGGGTGAGGGGACGGGGCGCTTGCGTTTGTCTGTCTGGCGTGGGTTCAAGGATCTATAGGCTCTGGCTAGGCGGCGCCGCTTTGGCGTTGGCCGCGCTCGTTCTGAACGGCGCCCGACAAGATGTCGTGCTGTTCAATCACAGTCCATCGGTGCCCGTCGGCTTTTACATTCGGGAGCCGGGTGATCCTGCCCGCGGGATGTTTGTGACCGTGCGCGCACGCGACGTTGCTCCCATAGAAGCCGCCGCGCATCAATACGACGACGAAGGCGACCGATTCATCAAACGGCTCGCGGCAGTTGCGGGCCAGCATGTATGCAGCGATGGACGCACGCTCACTGTCGATGGCGTCCAAGTTGCGATGGTTCAGAATGGAGCTGGCGCACCCCAAGCGTGGGTCGGGTGCCGCACCCTTGCGTCTTCTGAAATTCTCCTGCTTGGCGATAGCGAAGATTCGTTTGACGGACGCTATTGGGGGCCGACCTCTGACGATTTGATCGAAGGCGTCTGGCGTCCGCTCTGACATTTTTCCAACACTAGGAATCGCGGTGCAACGCACAGCAACGCCTTGGCGCCTGCTTGCGTGCGAAGGTGATGGGAGAAGGAAAAGCACGAAGACGTAGGGTTGCGGTGGAGAGCAAGATTAAGGGCGCCGCAGGTTTTCTTCTGAGGCTTGTGAATCCTAGCGTTTTCGCGCGGCATGTTTAATCGTCGTGCAGCGAAAGCAACAGCATCGCTTCAAATTCAACGTGGCGTGACGCGGCAATGGCCAAAGCATCACTGTCTGAGCGCTTGAAGACTTCGGCTCTCGTGCGTCCGAGCGACGTCATGCACAACATAGCCGCTGTGCGCGATATGGCTGTCTTTCGAGACGAGGACGGTCTCACCGGCAAAGTCCATAAGGCGCGCGCTTTAAGTGGCCGAGCGCGTAGCGGCGCGCTTGGCGGACAATTGTCCAAGCTGCTTTCCGGACGCCGTCCCGGCGGACGTTTTCGCGCTGGCGGTGCGAATGCCGCATTCGCGCAAGACCCACGTCAGCGCGTTGTGGTGACGGTGTTCTACCAAGGTCATGGCGGGAGCGGGGCGGGCAAACTTATCGCGCACGGCAAATATCTCGCGCGAGACGGCGCAGGGCCGGAGGGAGAGCCAGGCCAGTTCTACGACCGCGAAGAGGACCGCGTGGAGGCGGGGCCGCGGCTGACCCAGTGGGCGGATGAGGACAAGCGCCACATGCGTTTGATGCTGGCGCCTGAGAGCGGGACCCGCATCGAGGATCTGAAGGACTTTACGCGCGCGACGATGGCCCAGATGGAACGCGATCTCGGCGCGCCGTTGGACTGGGTGGCGGTCGATCACCACAACACCGACAATCCTCATGTGCATGTGATCCTGCGCGGCCGCCGGCGCGATGGACCAGATCTGATCATCCCGCGCGATTATGCCACCTGGGGCCTTCGCCATGCGGCCCGCGATGTGGCCACGCAGATGCTGGGCGATCGCGGGCGCGACGATGAACGCTTGGCGCTTGAGCGTGAGACGCGCGCAGAACGATCGACCCGGCTAGACCAGCTGCTGGCCGCTGAAATCAAGCCTGGCAAGCCTCATCGCATTCAGTCGATCGGACGAGGGCTCGAGCCCACGCTTCGGGCCGCGCTCCGAAACCGCGTTCGCGAGTTGGCGCGTATGGGGCTGGGACAGGAGGAAAAGCGCGACCGCTTCCGTCTCGATCACGACTGGGCGGCGCGGCTTGAAGAGATCGGCAAGGGCATCGATCTCCGCCGCCGCCTGGGACGTGAATTAGAGCCGGGCCAAGGCCGGCTCAAACTCTATGATCCTTCGATGGGGCGCATAGCCGGGCCCGTGTTGGAAGCCGGCAGACGTGGTGAGACAGGCAAGGGCTACGTGATCGTGCTCGACGGCATGAAGCGCCCGGTGCTCGCCAATGTACGCGAGCGCGATGGAGCAGGTCTGCAGCCAGGCGCGCTCGTTGCGATCCAACCGAAAGTCCATGGTGGCGCGGGAACGCGGATCAGAATCGACCGGCTTTCCGAAACGCCGCTGGCCACGCAGATCGAGGCGCCCGCCGAGACCGAGCTTGATCGTGAAATCGTCCGCCAGCTCGCGGGCGAGGCGCCGCGCCTGCCAAACACGCGAGAGGTCCGCAACGCGATTACCGAGCGGATCGGTTGGCATCAGCGAGAGGGAAACGGTGGCCGCGACCTCACAGGCCGGTTTGAGTTCAATCAAGGCGCGTTGGATCGTCTTCGCGCGTCGGAGCTCTCGCGAGCCGAAGACGCGCTGACGCGTACGACCGGCAAACGAGCGATCAATATCGCCGACGGTTTAGAGCGCGAGTGGCGCGTGCGGGGCTTTGTTCAGCTTCACCAGGGCAGGTTCGCCATGCTTGAACGAAACGATGGGGTTGCGCTGGCGCGCGTAACGCGTTCGCTCTCGCTGAAGCAGGGGAAGGCCTATTCGCTCTCAATCACGAACGGCAAAGTCAAAGCGACGCCGTCTCTCGGCTTGGATCGCTGAACGGCCTTTTCTCGTGGGGCGGGAATTCTAGGAACTTCCGCCGGCAACACTGAGCAACACAGGAAAACACCGATGGGGGCACACTAGGCAACCGCGTCTGCTTTCAGGAAATTTGAATCCGGACTGCGCGTTGGCCGATGTTACCTCGCGCGTTTCATGCGGCGGGCCGGCGGACAATCGCGGTTCTCAACTCAGCGACTAATCAGCTTCGCTGGCGCAACGATTGCGCGCACTGTGGGCGCGCTAAATTCAGTGATGGTCATGAAGCTCGCTCGCAAATCCGCGTGTCACGCATCTGCCAATCAGCTTTCGTTTCTGTTCGCGGAAGCGGCGCCTGTCTTGCGGCCCATTCCAGATGAGCCGCGGCGACGCGATCGTCCTGGGCCGCCGGCCGTAATCCGCAAAACACGCCCGAAGCCCGAAAAGAAGTTGGTGAGGCAAGCAGCGCCGGTCATCGGTCAGTATGATCGGCGTTTAACAGTGGAGGAGGCTGCGCAGGTACTCTGCGTGAGCGTCAAAACTCTGGAAGCGTGGCGGCGTCTCGGCAAAGGTCCGGTATTCGTGAAGCTTGGCCGCTCCGTGCGTTATACGATGCGCGCGCTTGATCAATTCACGCTCGAACGTACCGTGCGCAACTCCGCTGAGGGCCGGATGCTCGATGCGCGGCGCTGATCAGCGCTTCCCTATGACGCCCCACGGTGCACTTTTTACAGTTACTCACAGAAATGAGAGCGGAACGGGACGCGCAAATCACGGCACGCATAAAACGCTGATTTTACGCGACAAAAGCGCGAACTTTTTCTCTGACATTATACATGTGCCTCGATTGGCGAGCCCTACGCAGCGCTCGCGCACGAATGAGACACGAATGGGATGTGAGAGACGCGCTTTCGAAAGCGATTGAGTTTCTTAGCGAAATTCGCGCGATCTTCGCTGACGTTGAACGGATCCCAGCCGCCGGCGGCGCGCAGCGCTTCGGCGCGGAAATGGTTGCTGGTTCCGCCAAGCGGCAATGGCAGCCCCAGGCGCGCCAGCAGCGGCAGCACTTCGCGGAACTGGATCGCGTATTCCGCGGCGAACTGTCCCGCGATCCAGCTTGCGCGGGCGTTGTCGACCAGGAGCGGCGCCTGCGCCACCGCCATCTGCGGGCCGCCCGCCGCGAAGGCGTCGAGCGCGGCGCGCAATTGCTGCGGATGGGGGCGATCCTCGGCGTCATACACCGCCACGAACCCCCCGGCGGCGAAGCTGAAGGCGTAATTGAGCGCCTTCGGCTTGGTGCGCGGCTCGGCCGCCGTGGTCACGATGATCTCGATATGGCTGGGCAGATCGAGCGCCAGCGCCGCCCACAAGGTGGAGTCGTCGTCGGCCTCCAGCACGAGTTTGATGTCGAGTTTGTCTTTCGGATAATCGAGCGCGTCGAGCGCTGCGACGAGGTCGCCGATGACGCGCGCCTCGCCGCGCAGCGGGCACAGGATGGTGTAGATCGGCAGCGGCCCGGTCCAGCGCGCAGCGGGCTTCGGCGCCGGCGAAAGACTAGCCGCGGCGGCCACAAGGCGAAAGCC
>CAZMRN010000010.1:16102-20921 GCA_964568575.1 uncultured Caulobacteraceae bacterium | reverse complement strand
GTCGTAGGCGCGCACGACGAGATCGGGACGCACGATCAGCACGTCTTCCGTCATCGGCCGCACCGTCGCGAGTCCGGCGGCGGCGGCGCGCATGTAGGAGAAATCCGCCGTCGCGTCCGGCGACAGCGCGGCGATCTGATCCCTGTCGGCCAGCTTCAACACATATTGATCGGCGCAATAATCGAGGCTGACGATGCGTTGGGGCGCATCGTTCGGCGCAGTCGGCGCCGGCGCCGGCGGCGCGCACGCCGCCGACGCCAGAACCGCAAGCGCGATCAGCCGCTTCATTCGAAGCGCACGCGCGCGCCGATGGTCGCCGTACGCCCCAGCGTCCCGTAGCGGCGGATGGTCTGGTAGCGCTCGTCGGCGACGTTTTCGATGCGGCCATAGAGTTCGACCGCATCGGTCAACGGATAGTGCGCGCGCACATCGACGAGCGTGTAGGCCTTGAGGCGAAAGGCGTTGCGCGCGTCGTCGAAACTGTCTCCGACATGCAGCACGCCGATCGAGGTCGTCAGCGCGTTCGGCCAAACATAAGCGGCCTCGAGCGCCCCTGTGCGCTCGGCGCGGCGCGCCAGATCGCGGCCGAAATTCGCGCCCGGCGAACGGTTTTCGGCGTCAAGCCAGGTGTAATTGCCCGAAAGCGTCAGCCTATCGCCGATCGCAGCGGCGACATCGACCTCGACGCCGCGCGCCTGGGTGCGCGCGATATTGGCGTAGAGGCCGAACGGGCGCTGCGCGCATTGTTGCGCGCCGACGCAAGAGACGAAATCGATCTGATTGGTCGTGTCGCGCTCGAAATAGGCGATCGAGGCCTGCACCGCATCATCGAACAACTGGCGCGCGACGCCGATGTCCCAGGCTTCCGCCTCTTCCGGCTGCAGCGTCAGCGCGCCGAACGCGCCATAGAGCTGATACAGCGACGGCGCCTTGAAGCCTTCGCCCCAATTGGCGCGCAGGATCGTGTCGTCGTCGGCGAGCGCATAGACCAAGCCGGCCTGAAACGTCGTCGCATCGCCGAAGGTTTCGTGATCGTCGAAGCGCACGCCGCCGGTCAGCGTCAGGCCGTTGCGCGCCGCCAGGCGCAGTTGCGCATAGGCGCTGTCCTGGCGCACCGCGCTGCGTTCCGGCGTGGGATTGGGATTGAACGACGAGGGCGCAGCCGAGCGGAACCAGGAGCGCTCGGTCTCTGCGCCGAATACGAGCCGCCATTCCGGCGCGATCGTCCATTCGCCCTGATAATCCGTGCGCGCGATGGTTCCGCGCGCGTCGAAGGTTTTCGCAGGCGTCGATGCGGGATTGAAATTGTCGCGATCGGTTTGGGTGTAGGCGACGCCGAAGCGATTCTGCAGCGCGCCGCCGAACGCCGTCGCGCGCACGCCGCCATAGGCAACGAGATCGTCGGTTTCGCCGTATTCGCGCGTGTCGGCGAAGGCGAAGGCGGGCGCGGGGAAGCCGTCGAAATCGTTGCGCCCTTCGAACCAGGCCGCGCGCAGATCAAGCGCGATGGTTTGCGTCACCGCGAGATCGGCGCGCAGCGACGCGGCGGTGTTGCGGAAGCCGTCGTCCTCGCGCCCGCCGAGATCGTCGTCGAAGCTCGATACGCCGTCGCTGTCATAGCGGCTCGCCGCGATCCGCACGCCGCCCCAATCGCCGCCATAGCCGGCATTGGCGCGCGCGAAGACCGTGCCATAGCCGCCGCCTTCGAGCGCCGCCGCGCCGCTGACGCCCGGCGTCGGCGCACGCGAAATGACGTTGACCACCCCGCCGATCGCCTGGCTGCCCCACAGCGTCGATTGCGGCCCGCGCAGCACTTCGATGCGCGCCACATCGCCGACGAGCAGGTTGGCGAAATTGTAGCCGCCGCCGGTGGCGGAGGGGTCGTTGATTTTCACGCCGTCGATCAGCGCGAGCGTCTGATCGGTCTCGGCGCCGCGGATGCGCACCTGCGTGGCGCCGCCGGGCCCGCCATTGCGCGTGACGCTGATCCCCGGCGTGCGCGCAAGCGCGTCCGACACGATCACCGCCTGGCGCGCGGCGAGCGTTTCGGCGCTGAGCACGGTGGCTGCAACCGAGACCTGCGCGGGCGCATCGGGCGCGCGCGCGGCGGTGACGATGATCGCGTCAGGCGGGGTTTCCTCCTGGGCGAAAGCAGGCAGGGCGAAAGCGCCCGCGAACGCGGGCAAAAGCAAAGATAGACGCAGCATCAGACATCTCCTGGCGCACGCCCGGACCATCCGGACGCGCTCGGCGATGTCGCTTCTCGAGGGGAACCCCGCGCCTCCGGCTGGACCTGGCCGGCAAGCAGAGCGACGGGATGGCAGGTCTCCCGGCTTGCGGGTCACGGCTCCCGATCCGCCTTCCCATTCCGCGGCGCGGAACAGTGGCTGGAATGGATCGGTCGCTCGCCGCTTACGGTTGCAGGCACAGCTGCGGCCTTGGGGTCGCCCCCGCACCGCATTCCCTTTTCACCCCGGTCTCCCGGGGCACCATCTGGGGACGTTGTACCGGGCTTGGGCGCGCAAAGTCAAAACGGGCGCGCTCAGCCCACGCCCTTGCGCGTGAGCGCGGCGATGGCGTCGAACAGGGCGGAGAGGTCGAGCGGGGCGGTCTCGCGCCCGCCGAGCAATTCCTGGTGGATCACCGCCAGCAGCATCGGCGCGAACACCAGAAGCGCTGCGGCGCGCGCTTGGGCGGGATCGGCGACATGCGGGCGCAACCGCGCTTCCAGCGCCGCCAGCGACGGCTCCAAGAGCGCCTCAAGATAGACCCGGCCCACCCGCTCGTCGGCCACCCCCTCGACTAGGCCGAACGCGTGCGCGCGCGCAAAGCCGCCATGCGCCACGCCGACCTTGGCCAGCGCGACATACGTGTCGACCGCTTCGCCCAGCGTGCGCGCCGGCTGCGCGACGGCTTCGATGAAAGGGCGCGCGCGCTCGCCCAAGGCGCGCAGGATGTCGGCGGCGGCGCCGTCGCGGTCGCCGAAATAGTGGCGCAGGGTCGGCTCCGACACCTGGGCTGCGGCGGCGAGTTGGCGAAAGCTCGGCCGCTTCAGTTCCGAGCGGAGCACATAATCGGCGAGCTCCTGCACGAGCTTTTCGCGCTTTTCCTCGTAATCCGGATTTCGTCTGCCGAGCGGGCGAGGCATGGACGGACCCCCAAGCCGGCGACCATAGAACGCTTCGCGGATTTCGCCGCCGGCTTTTTTGGCGGTGCGCCGGCCGCACTCTCCGAAGCGGGCCGAGCGGGGACGCATCCCTTCGCCCGGCCCGCCCGGGTCAGCGTCAAAACGCCAGACGGCCGCGAACGGCGATCGGGAACGACACGCGCTCGCCGGCGTCGTTGATCGAGGCGAGGCCCAGGCCGCCGATCGAGGAATCGTCGTCCTTGAGTTCGCCGGTATAGCGAACGCCCACTTCCGCCGCGACGGAGAAACGGTCGGTCACCGCATAGGACAGCCCCACATCGCCGCCGACCGACAGCACGGTCGAGCTGTCGTAGAATTTGGCGTTGGCGATGGTGATGGCCGCGTCCGGGATGCGGAACGTGGCGTTGATCTCATCGACAAACGCCGCGCCGATGCGGCCCGCAACGTATGGACGCCAGGCGCCGGCGCCGAAATATTGGCGCGCGCCGCCTTCGATCGTGGTCGCCTGGAACTCGCCGAACGTGCCGAACACCGGCAGCGAGGCGTTCAGCGCCGGCACGAAGGCCGTGCCGACCTGGACCGTGCCCTCGTCAGCCTGGGCGTAGCGAAGCGACGCGAACACCTCGCGGTCGCCTTCCAGGCCGCGGGTGAACTCGACGCCGACCGTGGTCGTCTCGCCATAGATTTCGTCATAATCGCGCGCCTGGATGCGCAGCTCGGCCGCAACGCCGGAGAGCGCCGGATTGAGCGGCCCGAGATCGCCGACCGGGGCGGTCGCGCCGCCATGGACGTCGCCGCTGACCGGCAATTCCGCGCCGGCGGTAATCGATCCGGCCCATTGGCCCGGCTCGAGCGGGCCGGCGGCGGCGGTCCCAACCAGGGCGTACAAGGCGGCCGCGCCGGCCGCTGCTGCTTTCAACATGGGTGTGCTCCTCGCTGTTGTGCGCGGCCCCCGCGCGCGTCCCCGACATTGATCTATATCATATTGTATAGAATACAAGATAATAATTGAACGACCTCGTCACCCGTGCGCTCCGGGAGTAAGCCGTGCGCCAAACGGGAGGACGCGATGGCGGGATCGGCGGCGGCGCTGTTGGTGGAATGCCTGATCCAGCAGGGCGCGCCGCGCGTGTTCTGCGTGCCGGGCGAAAGCTATCTGCCGGTGCTGGACGCGCTCCACGCTGCGCGCGACCGCATCGAGACGATCGTCTGCCGGCACGAGGCGGGGGCGGCCAACATGGCCGAGGCGACCGGCAAGCTCACCGGCCGGCCGGGGATATGCTTCGTCACCCGCGGCCCGGGCGCGACGCACGCCAGCATTGGCGTCCACACCGCACGGCAGGATTCCACGCCCATGCTGCTGTTCATCGGGCAGGTGGCGCGCGGCGACATCGGGCGCGAGGCGTTTCAGGAGATCGATTACGGCGCGTTCTTCGGGCCGATCACAAAATGGGCGGCGAGCGTCGATGATCCGACGCGCATTCCCGAACTGGTGTCGCGCGCGACGGCGACCGCGCTGGCCGGCCGGCGCGGGCCCGTGGCGCTAGCCCTGCCGGAGGACATTCTCGACGAGGCGGTGGACGCAGCGCCCGCCCCGCGCGTGTTCGGCGCGCGCGCTGCGCTCGATCCGGCAAGCCTTGCGGCGATCAAGGCGCGCTTGTCGGCTGCGCG
>CAZMRN010000010.1:0-16065 GCA_964568575.1 uncultured Caulobacteraceae bacterium | reverse complement strand
ACGAAGCCGGGCTCGCCGCGATCGAACGCTTTGCGCGCAACGCCGATCTGCCCGTGGTGCTGTCGTTCCGGCGCAAGGATCTGTTGGACAATGCGCACGCGCATTATGCCGGCGACCTTGGGCTCGGGCCCAATCCGAAACTTGTCGCGCGCGTGAAAGAAGCCGATCTGATCGTGTGCGTCGGCGCCAGGCTCGGCGAGAACCCGACGCAAGGCTACGCGCTGTTCACCCGCGACGAGACCGCCGCGAAACTCATCCACATCCATCCCGGCGCCGAGGAATTGGGCCGCGTCTGGCCCGCCGCGATCGCCGCCGTCGCCGATCCCAATCTCGCCGCCGATGCGCTGGCGCATCTCGACATCGCGCCGCATTGGGCCGAATGGCGCGCAGCCGCCCATGCCGAAGCGATCGCCTGGCGCACGCCGATCGCCGTTTCGGGCGCGGTGAACTTGTCTGAGGTCTTCGCGCATCTGCGCGCCGCGCTGCCCGACGATGCGATCGTCGCCAACGGCGCCGGCAATTACGCCGCGTGGCTGCATCGCTTTTTCCCGCACGCGCGCTCCGGCACCCAATTGGCGCCGACGAGCGGGGCGATGGGCTACGGCTTTCCCGCCGGCGTCGCCGCCAAGCTCGCCGATCGCGCGCGCGACGTGGTCGCGGTTGCGGGCGACGGTTGCTTCCTGATGAGCGCGCAGGAGATGGCGACTGCGATGCGCCACGAGGCTGCGCTGGTGACGCTGGTGATCGACAACGCCTCTTACGGCACCATCCGCATGCACCAGGAGCGGCGCTTTCCGGCGCGCGTGCACGCGACCGATCTGGTCAATCCGGATTTCGCCGCCTTCGCGCGATCCTTCGGCGCCTGGGGCGAAACCGTGACCCGCACCGAGGATTTCCCCGACGCCCTGGCGCAGGCGCGCGCGGCGGGAAGGCCGGCGCTGCTGCACATCAAAACCGACGTGGAGAACATTTCGCCGGGCCGCACGATCGCGGATCTGCGTGCAGGCGCGTGATCCGCGCTAGCAGACCGCTGCAAAATGGCGATCGCCCCCATCGACCGGCTTCGCCGGCCACTTCCCCCGCAAGCGGGGGAAGAAAAGCGTTTGCTCCCCCGCTTGCGGGGGAGCTGGCCGCGAAGCGGACTGAGGGGGCGGTCGCCGTTTTTTCTGCGGACTGCTAAAAATTCGCGCCGAGGATCCAGCCTTCTTCCTGCTCCACCACGGTGCGGCGGGAATCCTCTTTCGCCGGGCCGAACAGGCGGCCGAGGCCGCCTTGGGCGTCCAATTGCGCGAAGCGCTCGGCGGCGACGCGCACCTGCGCCTGATCCTTGATCTCGCCGGGCTGCGGGCGGACGTCGTTCTGCGAGGGATATATTTCCGCAAACACGCAATCGACGCCTTCGAGATCGGCGGGCGTCAGCGTCCTCCAGCCGGTCTCGAACGGCCAAATGCGCGCGGTATCCGGGCGCGCGTCGCGCAGCCGCTTCACCACCGGCAATCCCGTTATCGCTTGGCCGCCGACCGAGCCTTGATAATAAAGCTTCCACACCGAGGACGGCGTGCGCAGCGCTTTCTCCGCGATCCGGAATTCAGGGAGATCGTCGGGGCCGTGCTCGCGCGGGCGTTTGGTCTGCAGCATGGCCTGCGCGTCGCGTGCTGGGCAGCCCCAGAACGGAAACGGCTCGCCGGTCATCAGCCGGTTCATTTTCGCGCCGACCTGGAAGCGGTTGTTGGCGTTGGTGGGTTTGTCCTTCGATTCCGCGGCGACATAATCGAGAAGCGCCCGCCACGGCGCGCCCGTGCGCTTCAGCGCCGCCGCCGTGCCGCGCGGAAAGCCGAGCGGAAAATCGAAGCCCACGAGCGTGCGCTCGCCTTTGCGGGCGAGATCGTGCAGCGTCGCGTCGATCAGCTTTTCGGCTTCCGCGCGCGTGGCCGGATTGTGCGATTCGAACGCGTGCTGAAAGCGCACATTGCGCTTGAGCACGCCGACCCAGATGGAATCCGGCCCCGTCGTCGGCTTCGCCGCGGCGCTCCAATCCACCATCACATAGGCTTGAAACAGGCGGCTCATGGCGCCGTCGCACCGATCGTCACGTGAGCTTCACCAGCATTTTGCCGGTGTTGCCGCCGGTGAACAGTTTGAGAAAGGCCGCCGGCGCATTGGCGACGCCGTTCTCGACGGTCTCCTCCCACGCGATTTTGCCTTCCGCGATCCATTGCGTCATGTCGGCCAGGAATTGTTCGCGCATGTCGGCGTAATTGGTGACGATGAAGCCCTGGATCTTCAGGCTCTTGCCGACGACATAGATCAGGTTGCGCGGGCCGGGGGCCGGCTCGGTGTTGTTGTATTGCGAGATCATCCCGCATTCCGCAAAGCGCGCGAACGGCCTCGCCAGTTCGAGCGCGACTTCCAGGTGCGCGCCGCCCACATTGTCGAAATAGATGTCGATGCCGCGCGGGGCTGCCGCGCGCACCGCAGCGAGCAGATCGGGGGCGGTCTTGTAAATGACGACATGATCGATCCCGCGGCCCTTCAGCCAGGCGGCCTTGTCGTCCGATCCCACCGAGGCGACGACTTCGCAGCCCTTGATCTTCGCCACCTGACACACGACCGACCCCACAGCGCCGGCCGCGCCCGACACGAACGCGACGTCCCCCGGCTTCGGCTCGCCGATGCGCAGCAGCCCCGCATAGCCGGTCAGGCCCGGCATCCCCAGCACGCCGAGATAGGCCTGCGGCGGCACATTGGCGCTCGGCAGCTTCTGCAGCGCCGCCGCCGGGGCCACAAAGCCCTCGCGCCAGCCGAACATGCTCTCGACCAGATCGCCCGGCTTCAGCGCGGGATCGTTGGAGGCGACGACCTCGCCCACCGCGCCGCCCTGCAGCGCCTCGCCGATCTGGAACGGCGGCACATAGCTCGGCCGGTCGTACATGCGCCCGCGCATATAGGGATCGACCGACATCCACAGATTCCGCACCAGCGCCTGGCCGGGGCCCGGATCGGGCAGATCGACGGCGGCGAGCGCGAAGTCGGCCGCGCTGGGCAGACCCACCGGGCGCCGCGCCAGCCTGATCTCGTTCGAACGCATGCCCATTGGCGGCTCCTCGCTGATAAGTCAGGCGCCAGCCTAGCGCCGCGCGGCGCCATCTCCAAGCGCGGCGGGCCACAGCGCCCGCCTTGATGCGGGGCGGCCTTCGCGCCCATAAAGCGCGCCTCATGACCGTTCGCCTGCGCTTTGCGCCTTCTCCCACCGGCCGGCTTCACGTCGGCAACATCATCACGGCCTTGCGCAATTGGCTGTTCGCGCGCGGTCAGGGCGGCGCGATGCTCTTGCGCATCGACGACACCGATCTCGCGCGCTCGACCAAGGCGTTCGAAGAGGGCATCGAGGCCGATCTGCGCTGGCTCGGCCTCGTCTGGGACGACAAGGCCAACCAATCGGCGCGCTTTCCCTCCTACGACGCCGCCGCGGACGCGCTGCGCGCGGCGGGGCTTTTGTACGCCTGCTACGAAACCGAAGAGGAATTGGAGCGCAAGCGGCGCATCGCGCAGGCGCGCGGGCTGCCGCCTGTCTATGACCGCGCCGCACTGGCCCTGAGCGCAAAGGATCGCGCGAAGCTCGAAGCCGAAGGGCGCACGCCGCATTGGCGATTCAAATTGTCGGGCGTTCGCCGCGAGTGGGACGATCTTGTCCGCGGCCCGCAATCGATCGACACCGCCTCGCTCAGCGATCCCGTGCTGATCCGCGCCGACGGCGCCTATCTCTACACGCTCCCCTCGGTGGTGGACGATGTGGAGTTCAAGATCACGCACATCGTGCGCGGCGAGGATCACGTCACCAATACCGGCGTGCAGATCGAGATTTTCGAGGCTTTGGGGGCGCCCGTCCCGCGCTTCGGGCATTTCCCGCTGCTCGTCGGCGCCGACGGCGAAAGCCTGTCCAAGCGGTTGGGGTCGCTGTCGGTCGGCGATCTGCGCGAGATGGGCTTCGAGCCGATCGCGATCCTGTCGCACCTCGCCAAGATCGGCACCTCCGACCCGATCGAAGCGCGCAGCGATTTCGCAAGCCTCGTCGCCGAATTCGCGTTCGAGAAAATCGGCCGCGCGCCGGCGCGCTACGACGTCGAAGATCTCAAGCGCATCAATGCGGCGGTGCTGCATGCGCTCCCCTACGACGCCGCCAAGCCCCGCCTCGCAGCGCGCGACGCCGATCTCGGCCCGGAGTTCTGGACCGCCGTGCGCGCCAATCTGTCGATCTTCGCCGATGTCGACGCTTGGGTCGCCATCGTGCGCGGGCCGATCGCGCCGGTGATCGCCGATCCCGCGTTCGCAGAGGCCGCCGCAGCGCTCGCGCCCGAAGGGCCGTACACGCTCGACAGCTGGAAAACATTTGTCGATGCGGTGAAGCAAAAAACCGGCGCGAGGGGCAAGGCGCTGTTCATGCCGCTGCGCCAGGCGCTGACCGGCCTCGACCACGGGCCGGACATGGCGCCGCTCTTCATGCTGATCGGCCCGGACAAAGCGCGCGCCCGGCTGCGCGGCGAGGCGGCCTGATCAGGACGACCAGTCCTGGCGCTTGGCCCAGACCAGCATCGGCGTGGGCTGCACCGGCAAAAGCGCGAGCGCCGGGCGCAGATCGACCTCCAGCGGGCTTTGAGGCTGATCGTTGTACCAGGCGTAGAATTGCGCCACGCGGCTCCACATCGAGTTGGGCTCGACATGATCCGAGCCGGTGATGAGCTTGGCCATGCCGCGCGCGAAATCTTCGGGCTTCAGGCTCTGGAAGCGGATCGGCCGGTTCAGCGCGACCGAAAGGCGCGCGGCGGCGTCGTGGCCGGTGAGCGCTTCCGGCCCGCCGATGGCGAAGGCGTGCGCGGTCACGCGCGGCTCGGCCACCGCGGCGGCCATGTAGGCGGCGACGTCGTCGAGGCAGACGAAATTGATCTTCAGATCGTCGCGCGCGGGATAGGCGAACACGCCGTGCGACAGGATCGCGGGCTTCACCCACGGGCGAAGGATGTTGTCCATGAACACGACCGAGCGGATCGACGCCCACGCAAGGCCCGATGCGGCCATCGCCGCTTCGATGTCGCGCCGTCCGTCATGCGCGGCGAGGCCGATATCGGCGGGGGCGATCACGCAGCTCGTGTTGAACACGATCTTGCGCACGCTGCCTGCGGCGCGCGCGGCCGTGCAGATGTTTTCGCCCATCATGCGCGCATAAGCGCGATCGAAGCTGAACGGCAGGTTCATCGCGATGGCGTCGGCGCCGGCGCACGCTTTGGTCAGGCTGGCGACATCCTCGAACGCGGCGCCGACGACCTCGACATGGGGAAACGCCTCGCGCGGAAACGCGTCGGGCTGTCGGGTTGCGGCGCGCACGCGAAACCCTTGCGCGGACAGCGCGCGCATCAGCGGCAGCCCCTGATCGCCGGTCGCGCCGAACACCAAGACGGTCGTCATGTCGATTGCCCCGCATCGTTGGCCAAGCTCGCCGCATGTCGGCCCGCAATGACGCCGAACGTCAAGGCGGGTCCAAGCGTGCCGCCGGCGCCGGCATAGACGCCGCCGGTTGGGCCCGCCATGCAATTGCCCGCCGCATAAAGGCCGCGGATCCATGCGCCGTCATGGTCGAGCACGCGCGCCTGCGCGTCGGTCAAGGCGCCGCCATTGGTGCCGAGCGCGCCCATTTTGATCTCCACCGCGCTGAAGGGCGGCGTCGTCAGCGCGCCGAGCGTGGCGAAGGCGCCGGGTCGCGAGCGATCGCCGTAGAAGCGGTCATAGGCCGCCTCGCCGCGCTTGAAATCCTGATCGACCCCGGCTTCCGCGAACGCGTTGAAACGCGCGACCGTGCGCTGCAGCGCGGCGGGATCGATCCCGATCGCCTCGGCGAGCGCGGCGAGCGTGGGACGCTCGACCATGAACGGCGCCGGGCGACCCGGCATGATTCCGGCGACGGGAAAGCGCGCGCGAAACGCGCCGTCGACGATCAGATACGCGGGCAGATTGGAATAATCGTACGCGGCGGGATCGAAAGCGTGAAACGCGCCCGCCAGCGCGGAATAGTTCGCCGCTTCGTTGCAGAAGCGCACGCCGGCGCGATTGACCATGATCGATCCCGGCAGCGTGCGCTCCAGCAGAACCGGCGCGGCGCGGCGCGCGCCGCCGAACCATGCATCGCCGGTTTCGATCACCGGCATCCACCAGGCGGAGGTCATGTTGCCGAGCGCGGCGCCGGCGGCCATCGCCATGCGCAGGCCGTCGCCGGTGTTCGTGGGCGGCGAGGCGGGCGCGGTCATCGGCCCTTTGAGAAACGCCTGCACCAGCGCGCGATCGTGCTCGAAGCCTCCGGTGGCGATGATGACGCTGCGCGCTGCGATGCGTGCGCCGTCTGCGGTGCTGACGCCGACGACGCGGCCCTCCTCCCGCTCGAGCGCTGTGGCGCGCACGCCGAGCTTCGGCTCGATGCCGCGATCGAGACAGCCGCGCAGCAACGATGCGATCAGCGATTGCCCCCAGCCGCGCGCATCCACGCGCAGCCGTTCGGCCATGATCGCGGGATCGACCTGGCCCATGAACCCGCCGAGCGGGGTTTCGGATAGCTTGATCGGCGCCGGCTGGCCGTTGTCGGCGATGCGCTGCGCCCAGACGCCCAATTCGGAAAACGGAAACAATCCCGAATCCAAGGCGCGGCCCTGCGCACGCGCGCCCGGGCGGTCGAGATAATAATCCGGATAGCCAGGCAGCGTCTCGAAGCGCAACGGCGTGACGCGCTCGAGAAATGCGAGCGCGGGCCCAGCCTGATCGATGAAGGCGTCGATCATGTCGCTGCGGATGTCGCCGTGATCGAGGCTGTCGAAATAGGCGCGCGCCTCTTGGCGATCGTCAGGCGCGCCGCTTTCGGCCATGCGCGCATTGCCCGGCGCCCAAACGATGCCGCCGGAAATCGCGGCGGTTCCGCCTAATCGATCAGACTTTTCAAGCACGGCGACGTCGGCGCCGGCGTCGTGCGCGGCGAGGGCGGCCGCAAGGCCCGCCGCGCCCGCGCCGATGACCACCACATCCGCCCGTTCGGGCAAGCCGATCACATCCGGCATGCTTATCTCTTGTTGCGATGGAGTTTTCGCCGTCTCCAGCGTGGCGCTGGGGACGTCAAAGCGCAACAAAATTTTCAGCACTATTGACTTTTTTCGGACTGGGCCGCCAATGCCGGCGTCGCAGCCACGGCCAGCGGCGCAAAAAACGCCCGAAAAATATGGGCGCGGGGAGGAATGCATGTTCATCAAGGCGCCACAGGCGGGGCGTCGCCTCGCCACGATCCTTTTGGCCGGCGCAAGCCTTGCGCATCTGCCGGCGATTGCGCTGGCGCAAGACAGCGACAACGAAATCGTGGTGACCGGGCGCCAGCGCGCGGAGCAGATCCAGGACGTCCCGCTCTCGATCACGGCCTTCAACGAATCCTTCATTGAAAGCGCCGTGCCGACGACGATCTCGGATTTCGCCCGCTACACGCCCAATGCCGATCTGGCGGACAACAATTTCGCCGGCAACGCCCTCAATGCGAGCATTCGCGGCATCAGTTTCGCCGATCTGGAAAAATCCTTCGAGCCGGCGATCGGCGTGGCCATCGACGGGGTCTATCTCGGCACCAGCACGACCGCTGCGTTCGACGTGTTCGACGTCGACAGCATCGAAATCCTGCGTGGGCCGCAGGGCACGCTCGCCGGCCGCAACACGATCGGCGGCACGATCAATATTCGCCGCTCGCGGCCGACAGGCGAGGCGGGTCTGCGCGTCGGCGCGCGGCTCGGTCGCTATGAGCAGCGCGATTATCAGCTCGTCGCCAACACGCCGTCCTTCGGCGACGGCCAGTTCGCCGCCAAGGTCTTCGCCTTCTATCGCGAAGGCGAATTGTTCGCGCGCAACACGCAACGGCCGTCCGACCAGGAAGAGGGTCTCGACAACTTCCAGGGCGGCGTTTCGCTGGCCTATGACCATGCCGGCGGCGGCTTCGACGCGCTGGCGACGGTCGATTTTTATACTGATCGCAGCCAATTCGTGCCGCCGGTGAACATCACGCGGCCGGGCGCCGACACCGGCGGGCCGGGCGCCGCGCCGACCTTCTGCGATCTGGGCCTCATTCTGTTCGGCGACCCGTCGGGCTGCGGCTTCGGCACCGTGCAGGCCGCCAACGACAGCGGGCTGACGACCTACAATGCGCTTGTGCCGTTCCGCAACTATATCGACGGCTGGAATGCGACGCTGGAGGCCAATTGGGCCATCTCCGATGCGTTGAAGCTGACCTCGATTACCGGCTTTCGCGACAGCGACGAATTGCTCAGCGAGGACAATATCGGGTCGCCCGGCTTCCTCGGCGGCTTGCTGCCGATCTTCGTGGCGGTGCGCGTTCAGGAATATTCGCAATTCAGCCAAGAATTCCGCTTCAGCTGGGACGCCAGCGACGATCTCGGAATCGTCTATGGCCTCTATTACCTGAATACGGAATACGCCATCTCGCCCGGGCGGATGCCCAATGAGGTGCCGGGCGCGAGCGCGCTGCCGCCTGCGCAAACCTACGCCTTCGGCGGGCCGGCGCAGATTTTTTTCGCCGGGCAGACGCTCGACAGCTGGGCCGGCTACGCGGAGGGCGTTTACACCTTCGCGCCGAAATGGTCGGTCACGCTCGGCGCGCGCTACACTTATGAAACCAAGGATTTCTATTCCCGCAGCGTGTTCGGCGGAAACATTCCCGGCACCACGACGCCCGATCCGAACGGCATTTTCAATTTCACGGGCTCCGAGAGCTGGGGGGCAGCCACGGGCCGCATCATCGTCGATTGGCAGCCGGCGGACGATCTCCTGATCTATGGCGGCTGGTCGCGCGGCTTCCGGTCGGGCGGTTGGAACGGCCGCGGCACGCGGGTGACGGCGCTGGGCCCCTACGATCCGGAATATGTCGACAGCTTCGAAGCCGGCATCCGCGCCGATCTTCTGGATGGGCGCCTGCGCATCAATCCCACCATCTTTCACTCCACCTATAAGGATCAGCAGGCGGAGTTCCTGCGCCCCAATGCGGCGGGCACGGCGACGGAAACCGTGGTGCAGAACGCGGCCTCGGCCACGATCAGCGGCGCCGAGCTTGAGGTGCAATGGGCGGTGAGCGAAGCGTTCACGCTGCGCGGGGCGTTTGGGTATCTTGATGCCTCGTTCGACGAATACCTCGTGCCGGATTTGACGAGCGGGCAAATCGTCGACGTCGCCGATCAGCGTCTGATCCGGCGCGCGCCGAAATACACCGCCTCGGTGGTGGCGAATTACGCCGTGCCCGTCGGCCCGCACGGCACATTGACGCTCAACGGCGCCTATTCCTGGAAGGACGATTTCTCCTCCGGCCTCTTCCGCGATCGCTTCAATCGCAACATCATCGAGGCCTATGGACAGGCGGATTTCAACATCACCTATGATCACGAGGCGCCGAGCGGCCGGTCGTACCGGATCACCGGCTTCATCAAGGACGCCTTCGCCGAGGAAGACGCCCGGATCGGCGCGACCTTGGATGTCGGCGTGTTCGCCTTCGCTATCCCGGTGCAAACCAAGACCTACGGAATCGAATTCTCCGCGAGCTTCTGATTCCTCCCGCGCAAGCCGGATCGGCGATATGAGCCACAGCGCCCCTCAGCGCGGCTCATTTCCTGCGGAGAATGGGCTGCAGCGCTGCTGCAGCCCTTTTTTTGAGATGTCGCGGGACATCGCAGAACAACCATGCGGCGCACGCCGCGCAACCAGGGAGCAGCGACAATGGCCGGGCGGCTTGCGGGAAAGGTAGCGATCGTCACCGGCGGCGCGAAAGGTCTGGGCGAGGCGGATGCGCGGCTGTTCGCCGCCGAAGGCGCGCATGTCGTGATCACCGACGTGGACGCCGCGAACGGCGCGCGGGTGGCCGCCGAGATCGGCGCCGCGGCGAGCTTTATGCGCCACGACGTGCGCCACGAAGCGGAATGGGCCGCGCTTGTGCCGGAGGTGATGCGCCGGCACGGCCGTCTCGATATCCTGGTGAACAACGCCGGCGTCGTGGAGGCCGGCACGATCGAGGACGCGACGGAAGCGGACTATCGCTTCGTCATGGCGGTCAGCGCCGATGGAACCTTTTGGGGATGCAAGCACGCCATTCCCGCGATGCGGGCTTCGGGCGGCGGATCCATCATCAATATGGCGTCGATCGCCTCGGTGCAGGGCGAGGCGACGGTGGCGGCGTATTGCGCGGCCAAGGGCGCGGTTGAGTCGCTCACCCGCGCGGTTGCGGTGCATTGCGCGCAATTGAAGGACAAGATCCGCGCCAATTCGGTCCATCCCGTCGGCATCGACACGCCGATGGTGCGCTCCATGCCGGAGCGGCTGGCGGCGCTCATCGCGTCGGGATCGCCGGCAGGGCGGCAATCGGCGGCGAATGCGGGCAACCGGCTGGGCGAGCCGATCGACATCGCCAATCTGATCGTGTTTCTGGCCAGCGACGAAAGCCGCTTCATCAGCGGGCAGGCCTTCATCGTCGACAACACGTCCTCGATCACGCAAGGCGTGGTGCCGTCCTAGATCCTGATCGCTTCGGATTGAAGCAATCGGAAGCGATCAGGCTCTAAATTTAGAACGAGAGCCTGATAGCCGCCAAAACCGGCATCCCCTTTTGGCGATCGCGCTCTAAGCCGCGTCAGCGCTTTTTGCGCGGCACGTCCCACAGCTTGAACACCTGATCCTTCAGCGGCTCGCGCAACGCCTCGAGACGTGCGCGCGAATTCTGCGGCAGGATGAAGATGGTCGAGCCGGCGGCCATAATCGTCACCAGGTCCGCGGCCGCCCGGTAATGCGGCAGATGCGCCTTGCTCTCGTCGCCGAACAATTCGTGCGACAATTGCATGCGCAAGTGATCGAACACCAGCATCACGCGCGCCAGGATCGGGCGCAGCATCGGCTCGGTGCGGGCTGCGGCCATCAACTCGATCAGGATCTGGTACTGGCGCGAGTGGGCCGCGTTGAGCGCCATGTCGATATGATGCTCCAGCAGATTGACGCCGGCGGGCGCATTGTGCGCGGCGCGCGTCATGCTGCCGAACAGGTGCTCCACCAGCTGCTCGGCGGCGGCCTCAAGAAGCGCTTCCGTGCTGGGAAAATAATACTGCATGCAGCCGCGGGTGACGTTCGCCTCCTTGGCGACCGTCGACATGTTGGTGCGGAAATAGCCGTCGCGGTGGAAGCAGCGCAGCGTGGCGGCGATAATGGCCGAGCGCGTTTCTGAGCTTTTGGAGGTGGCGTGGCGCTTGCTCGGCCGGCCTGTCGGCGTGCGGTGGGCCGCGCTCTTGACGGCCTTCAGGGCCGGCGTGGCTTTCAAGGATGCGTTTGGCATGGTCGCTGCGTTCGTCCTCGTGCCGGCGCCTTCAAAAATAAGCACCGTTGCAGAAATTTCGTCATACTTTAGCATATCCTCCCGGCGCAGTCCCGGTCGGACGGCGCGGACACAAGGCGCAAGGCCGCGCGCTGGTCAAGAGATGGGCGCCGTTCGGCGCGTGTGCTCGGGGCTCGGCGCATGATCGCGCAGGGAGACGATGATGGGGCGCTTGCAGGACAAAATTGCGATCGTGGTCGGCGCGTCCTCGCCAGGCGGGCTCGGGGAGGCGATCGCCCGGCGTTGCGCCAAGGAAGGCGCGCGGGTCGTCGTGTCCGGGCGACGCCTGGCGCCGTTGGAGGCGTTGGCCGGCGAGATCGGGGGCCTCGCCGTTGCCTGCGACATCACCAGCGAGGCGTCGATCGCAGCGCTCGTGGCGGCGACCCAGGCGCGCCTCGGTCGGCTCGACATCGCAGTGAATTCCGCCGGCGATTATGCGCCCGCGACGGTGGCGGCGCTCGATTATGAGGCGCTGCGCCACGAAACGGCGGTGCATTATCTGGGTCCGGTGATGTTCATCAAGCACTGCGCCAATGCGATGGCGGCGCGCGGCGGCGGCGCCATCGTGACGCTGTCGTCGCTTACGGTGGAGCTCACGGGCGCAGCGCTTGCGGCCTATGCCGGCGCGAAGGCGGGCGTCGACAAGGTCGTGCGGATTGCGGCGCTGGAATACGGTCCGGCGCGCGTGCGGATCAATTCGCTCGCGCCGGGATTGGTCAAGACGCCGATGACGGCGCAGCTTTTCGCTGCGCCCAGCATCGTCAAGGCGATGACGTATGAGACGCCGCTCGGCGCGTTGTGCACGGCGGAGGAGGTCGCCGCCGCTGCCTTGTGGCTCGCCGACGACGAATGCACGATGACCGGCGATCTCTTGCGAGTCAGCGGCGGCGGCCATCTTCGGCGCCTGCCGACGCAAGAGGAAATGATGGGAACCCGCTCATGAGCGCCGACCGCCTCGCCGCCGCCGCCGATCAGCTTGAGATCGTCGCCGTCGTCACGCGCTACGGCCATGCGCTCGACCGGCGCGATCGCGCCCTGCTCGAGACCTGCTTTCACGCTGATTCCACGCATCGCCACGGGCCCTTCGCTGGATCGAGCGCGGATTTCATCGATTTCGCCATGGATTTCCTGAACGCCATCGGCCCCACGCATCATCATCTCGCGGCGTCGCATATCCGCCTCGAAGGCGACGTTGCGCATGTCGAAACCTATTTCGTCGCCTATCACCGCATCCCAGAAAGCACGCCGTTCGAGGGCGCCTTCGCCGGGATCGGCGCGCCGCAGGATCTCTTCATCGGCGGCCGCTATGTCGATCGCTTCGCGCGACGCGACGGGGTCTGGAAGATCGCCAACCGAATCGGCGTGCACGATTGGCAGCGCCTGACGCCGGCGGCCGATGCGGGCTTTTTCGAGACGCCGGCCGAACAGCGCGGCGCCCATGGCCCCGCCGATCCGGCTTGGGATTTGCCGCGCCGCTGACGCCGACGCCGCCAGTTTGCGCTTGAACTCGGCGTGGAAAAAATCCAGCATCGGTGCATAATAAATCAGCGTGCGCCGGCGCCCGGCGCAAGACGCAGAGGACGCGCGTCATGGCGGCGATACTCGCTCACATTCAGATCAAGGCGGGCAAGGAAGCCTTCTTCGAAGAGACGGTGCGGACGCTCTTCGCCCAATCGCATGCGCAGGAGAAGGACCTGCTGCGCTACGAATACTGGCGAGGCCAGAAGCCCGGCCTGTATTATTGCCTGCTGTCCTTCACCGATTACGCCGGCTTCATGGCGCATCAAACCAGCGCGCATCACGAAGCCGCCATCCCCGCGCTTGGCGATGCGCTGCAAAGCATCGAACTCGAATGGATCGATCCCGTGCCGGGCGCGGCGGATGCGCCGCCGACTGTTCCGATGGCGCTGGGGGAAGCGGCGAGCGCGCTTGCGAAAACCTATGCGCAGCAGATCCCGGTGCGTGTCGCCGGCTGGTGGCGCGCGCCGTGAGCGCGGCCTCGCGCACGTAGGGCCCGCCGGCCGCTTTGATGCATGGGCCTGTCGCCCAACCTGCCGCAGGCGCGGCCAACCAGATCGCTGCAGCGGCGTTGTCTTCGGCGCCGCGGAGACCTCCCGGCGGATTGGCGGACGCGAGGGTCTTGCGGGCCGCGGCCGCGTCCATGTTCAGCGATTCTGAAAGCATTTCGATGAACGCCACGTCGTGCGCGATGCGCTTCACCGTAACGGCGCAAGGCGCAAGCTCGACGGCTAAGGTGCGCATCAACGCGATCGCCGCGGCGTTTTCGGCCGAGCGGGCGCTGAAATCCGGCGAGGCCGCAGCCCGGCGACCGGCACAATATAGCTTACGCGACCGCCCTTCGGCATGCGCGCGGCGGCCTGCCGCGCGCCTTGACACTTGCGTCGCAGATTGAGCGCGAACTGTTCTCGCAATTTCTGCACTGCAATCGTGGGCGGAGTGCGCTGCTTCTGGTCGAGATCGCCGCCGACTCTGTTGACCTTGACGTCGATGGCGCTGGCCGTGCGCGTGGGGCGCGATCCGACCTTCGGCGGTTAGAGCCGGGCGCGCCACGCCTGTGTCAGGCGGATGAACCCGTCGAGGTCGACGTCTTCGGCGCGCGCGGTGGGGTCGATGGCGGCGGCCTGCAGCAAATGTTCCGCATCGGGCGAAAGACTTTTGAGGGCGCCGCGCAGCATTTTTCGGCGCTGGCCGAAGGCGGCGGCGGTGACGGCCTCGAGCCCTGCGAGATCGGCGAAGGCGTCCGGCCTGTCGATCAGACGCACGACGGCGGACTCCACCTTCGGCGCCGGCGTGAACGCGCCGGCGGGAACGCTGAGCGCGATTTCGGCGGTGCAGCGCGCCTGCGCGATGACGCTGAGCCGGCCATAGGCGTGCTCGCCCGGCCTCGCGGCGATGCGTTCGGCGACTTCGCGTTGGAACATCAACGTCATCGGACCGCGCCAGGCGCCCGCCTTCAGCCATTTGATCAGCAGCGGCGTGCCGACATTGTAGGGCAGGTTCGACACGATCGCGGCGCGGCGGCCGTCGAGCAGCGCGGCTTCGTCGATGGCCAGCGCGTCGGCCTCGATCACGCGCAGGCGATCGTTCGACCGGGCGACAAGATCCTGCAGGAAGGCCGCGAAGCGCGCGTCCTTCTCGATGGCGAACACCGGATCGGCGCCGGCGGCGAGAAGCGCGCGCGTCAAACCGCCGGGGCCTGGGCCGACCTCGATCACCGCCTCGCCGGCGAGCGGCGCCGCGCAGGCCGCTATCCGTGCGCAGATGGTTTCATCGAGAAGGAAATGTTGGCCGAGACTTTTCTTGGCGAACAGCCCTTCGCGCTTGAGCGACTCGCGCAGGGGCGCAGGCGCGCTCATGCGCGCGCGCGCGCCGCCGCCATGGCGTCGGCGATGCGCAGGGCTGCGCAAAAACTGTCTATGCGCGCGACGCCGCGGCCGGCGATGTCGAACCCGGTGCCGTGATCGGGCGAGGCGCGCACGATGGGCAGGCCGAGCGTGACGTTCGCCGCGCCCCAGAAATCGAGCGTCTTGATCGGGATCAGCCCCTGATCGTGATACATCGCGATTACGGCGTCATAGGTCGCGCGCGCTTCGGCGTGGAACAGCGTATCGGCCGGTTGCGCGTCGCGCACGTCGAGGCCTTCGGCGCGCAGCAGCGCGGCTGCAGGATTGATGATGTCGATTTCTTCGCGACCGATCGCGCCGCTTTCGCCGGCGTGCGGATTGAGGCCCGCCAGCGCGATGCGGGGCTGGGCGATCGCAAAGTCGCGGCGCAATGCGTCAGCGACGACGCGGCCGACATCGGCGAGCGCGGGCGCGCTCAAGCGTTCCGCCACGCTGCGCAAAGGCGCATGGATGGTGGCGAGCGCGACGCGCAGGCCGGGCGCGGCGAGCATCATCACCGGCCCGCGGGCGCCCGGCATCGGCGTATCCTTGCAGAGATCGGCAAGGAATTCGGTGTGCCCCGGAAAGCCGAACCCCGCCGCCATCAGCGGCGCCTTCGCGATCGGCAGCGTGACCACCGGACAGCGTCAAGCGCACGCCGGTTTCGATCGCGGCGATGATCGCCGGCGCGTGCGCCGGATCGGGCGCGCCTGGGGTTTCAGCGCGGGCGAGCGGCTGATGCAGCACGTCGAGCGCCTCGCCGAAGCGCGCCTGCGCCAGCGTTTCGATCGCGTGCGTGCGAACCGTCGCGCCGCAGCGCGCCGCGGCGCGGGCGAATGCGTCGGCGTCGCCGATCAGCGCGAAACGCGGAACGGAAGGATCGCGCGCAGCGAACGTCTTGGCGGCGATCTCAAGGCCGATGCCGGCCGGATCGCCCATCGAGACCACGATCGGCGCGGGCGCGGTCACCGCGTGATGATCGTGGCTTCCCGCCGCAGACTGCGCAGATAGCGGTTGGAAAGCATGGCGAGTTCCTGCTCATAGAGCCGGTCCTCGATCTCGTCGCGCGTCGGCACGCCTTCCGACGTGGTGTCGCGCGTGCACACCACCATGGTGATCACCTGATCGCCATTGCTGGCGAGCGCGGAGGCCGTTCCCGCCGACACGCCGTGCGCACGCAAGTCGCCGGCGTGGCGGCGGGCGCCGCCTGCGGGGTCGCCGGCA
>CAZMRN010000009.1:0-22192 GCA_964568575.1 uncultured Caulobacteraceae bacterium | reverse complement strand
GCGGCGACGGCCGGGCGTCACTGGCGACGGCGTGGGCGAGGCTTGCGGCCGCACGGTCGAGGAAAGTGAGCGAGGATGCTCATGACCGAAGCCGCTTACGAGCGTGGTGTGTGCGCACGCGCCCAATCGTTCCAGTCGTTGAAGCCAGGCGGCGCTGCTTCGATCTCGACGAGCGTTGAACTGGTCATCCGTGCACGCAAGGATTCGGCCGCGCGGATTCCGGCATCGTCATTGTCGGCTGCAATGATGAGGCGCCGCAGCGGGTGAGAGATGATCAGGCGAGCGAGGTTGTCAGCACTGAGTGCGGCCCAAGCGGGAACGCCAAAGACATCGGACGCAGTCAGCATGGTTTCGACGCCCTCGCCGACGGCAAGCTCATCATGAGCATCGGCGAGGCGAACCAGCCCGCCCATCATCTTTCCGATCACGCGCCGCGGCGTCGCCAAAGCGGCCTTGGCCGTGCCATGCGCACTCAACAACGTCACCTGTACGCCTTGAAGCGCGCCTTGCGCGTCGGTGATCGCAGCAACCAGAGCTGGCCGCCTGGCGCGATCATCGAGGCTCGTCATCCGCGGGTGAAAGCGAAGCGCCGAGCTTTCCCATAGGCCTGCGGGCACGGCGCGTCTGCGCAAATAGGCTTCTGCCACGGAATGCTTGAGCGGCCCGCTTTCCTCCCAGAGCCGCCCTGCACGTGCGACACGCTCCTCATCAAGCGGTTGCGCCACGACCGTCGAATGCGACGGGCGGGTGCTTCGCGGCTCGCCGGGCGGCGCATCATCCAACAGACCTAAATCAGCCAAAGCGCGGCGCACGTCGCGCCAATCATCCTTCGGGCTGAAGCAATGGATGAGGATGCGCCCCTCCTCTGTCTCGGCAAGCGAAACAGAGCGGTCCTTGTGGCTGTGATTGGGACCGGGGATAAGCGCGCGTGTCCCACCATCAAGCAGGATGCCGCCGCAGGCGGCGACGATACGCTCAAGCCGCGACATTGACCGACTCCGTTTCGGTGAATGGAGACGGGCTCTTCGCCAACAGCCAATCGACCGCGACCTGCGCCTGCGCGGCGGCGGTGAGAAAAGCCCGCTTATCGTCGGCCAAGAGCTTCATCCAATGGCCAATATAGGAAGCGTGGTCGTGGATGTGCTGGGGCGGCAGACGAAGATGGGCGCCCAGAATGCTGGCGCCGATCTCGGCGACCAACTCTTCGGCCGCGATCGCATGCTGGCTAAATTTCTTGCCCATGTCGCGCCCGACGCGATGCGCCGCCATGGTCGCATGCACACTCTCATGGTTGAGTGTGGCGGCGTAGTCTTCGACCGTATCGAAGGCGGCGATCGGCGGCATGCCGATCACATCCCGGCTCGGAATGTAGCAGGCGAGGTCGCGGGTCGCTATGCGCGCGATCTGAAGTCGGTCAAACCACGCCTCATGCAGCGCGATGGGCGCAATGTCGCTCTCGACTTCGGCTGGATGAAACCGGGCCGGCAAATTGTCGATCTGGTCAGCCGAGAAGACGACATACCATTTCAAAAATCGGAACGCGTCTTCGACCTCCGCGCCGCCCTCGTCGATGCGTGTGCGTTTGCCGTGACCGTAATAGACGACAACTTCACCGCGCTCACCTTTCCGAACGCTGGCGCCGAGCTTCACGGCTTGGTTGAAGGTGAGCCAGTAAGGTGAGGCGTAGCCGCGCTCGATCGCGGCGCTCCACAATAGAATAACGTTGGCGCCCCGATAGTTTTCACCTGTCGCTCGGCGCGGCAGCACCGCGCCGGTGCGCGCGCCGTCCCAAGGTTTGCGCCAACGCATGACGCCCGCTTCCAGTTCAACAAGTATCTTTGCCGTGATTTCGGCCGCGATGTCGCGGCGCGCGCCAGCGCGCGCGTGATGGCTCGTCATGATGATGACCTCGAAAGAAGAGCGCCGCCGCGTGAGAGGCGGCGGCGCTAAGGTGATGAGAGATTGGATTAGGCCGCGTGCGCCTTCGCCAAGGCGCGTTTGCCTTCCGCAGTGATGGCGAACGCGCCTTCACGCGGCGGCGTGATCAAAAGATCGGGAAGCCAGCCAGCGCCCTTCAGGGTTTGCGCCGCCGTGCGCGCGAGTTCGGCCTTCTTCATCTTTTGGAACGCCGCTGTCATGCCGCTGCGCTCTTGCTCACCGAGCGAGGCGATCGCCGGCGCGCTTTCGAGCGCCGCAATGGCGAGCGCCTTCGGCGCCGCCGACCAGAAATCCTCATCGGCTTCCCAGTGGCGCGTCATGTCGAGGTCGAGGGCGGCGGCGAGCGCATCCCCCATAAGCTGACGGCGTTTGTCCTCGGACGTGACGCCGCCATGGGTGAGATCGATGGTCTCGGCCACGAACACGGCCAGCATGCCGAGCAACTTGTCGGCAGGCTGCTCAATGCATGTCGCCAAGAAGGCAAGTTCATGCTCTTCGGCCTTCTCAGCATAGGAGATGCGCGCGTTCTCCATGGCGTCGTCGTCGTCGAACCCGACCGGACGCGCCACGATGGCGACGCCCGGCACTGCTGAACGATCGGCGCTTTGGCGCATCAGCGTGTAGACCATAAGGCCCAGAGCGACCTGAGGATTGGCGGCAAGAGCGGCGCGCAAGCCCCGGGTCCGGGCTTCACTCAATCGTTCGGTCAGCGCCTTCGTCAGGCGCGGACCCATCTCCTCTTCCGCCTCGGCAGTGTCCGCGACACCAACCTCGTCTGCCGCCGACGGCGCAGGTTTGCGCAATTTGGCGATCGTCTTTGCATCGACGCGCTTGATCAGGCCCTTGGTGATGATGGGCCGCCCGTCGCGGTCGATCGCGACCGCCGCGCCAGCGTGCTTCATGAGCTTTGGATTGAAGACACGCGCCGCGTCGCGCAAGGCATCGAGTTTGGAATCGACCTCATCGCGCTCGGCCCAGAGGGGATTGTCCTCCTCGGCCTCCTCCAGCTTTTCGTCCAGCGCTTCGAGCCGCGCTTCGAGCGCCGCGATCTCCTTTCTCTCCGCCGGCTTCAATTTGCGCTGCGTTGGATGGAGCCGTTCACCGGCGCAGCCATCGACTTGGCCGTGACCGGTCAGGGTTTCGACCCAGCCCCAGCCTTCGGCGGTAAGCGCCTCTCGCATTTGGTCGAGGCGTTCGACTGCAAGCCGCTGCAGCAAGTCGCCATCATCGAAGAAGACGATGTCCGGCTCGAAGAGATCGCGCACCAGGCGCCCGCCGGCGGCTTCGTATGCCTCAGCGCCGACGAAACGCGCCAGGCGGTCGTGTGCGGGAACACGTCCAGCCGTCAGGGCGCTCCGAACGCTCGCGGCGTGCGTGATCGGCTTTGCGAGTTGACGAAACACACGCTCCTGGGCGGTGTGATCGTCATTGATCGAAAACGCGCGCGCCACATCGAGATTGATGTCGCCTTTGCGATAGGCCGCGCGGATCTTTGGGGACAACCGCGCCAGCGCCAGACGCTGTTCGACCAACCGCACCGTGCAGCCAAAGCGGCGCGCGACGTCATCGACGCTCATGCCGCCATCAACGAGGCCCGCAAAGGCTTCGACCTCGTCCATCACCGACATGGCCGAGCGGGTGACGTTTTCATCGAGACTGATCTCGGCTGCGTCATTGCCGGTGTCGATCACGCAGCGGACCGGCTCGGTCTCGGCGATCTGCTTGCGCTTGACGCGCAGCAGCTGCGCCTGACGCCGGCCCTCGCCAATGGTCACGAAGTAAAAACCGGTTGCCGCGCCAGCTTCGGTCAGCTCTGGCGCGACCACCAGGTTTTGCAGGATGCCCTTGGCCTGAATGGAGGCGGCGAGCGCCTCGATGTCCGCCTTTGCGTGCGGGGTCTTGCGTGCATTGGCCGGCGATTTCTTCAGCTTGTTGAGCGGGATAAGGACCACGCCGGTTTGGACGGCATGCTCGTCGTGTGTTGCGATTGCTTGGGTCATGGAAAGCCTCATTGGCTTTCCCGGCAGCGTTGTTGCTCGCCGGGGCCGCGTGCGCGACCCCTTCCCTTCCGCCCGCGTTCAGGCCGGCCCTGTCGAGGGCTTTAGAGCGCAGCGTCCCTCGACAGGGACGGACGCGCGGGCGATGTGGTTTTCGCGCACGCGAGTCCGGCGGACGCGCTGAATCACTTTTGTGAGTGTTGCTGGTTACCGCCGCTTCTGGCGGCTGCATTGCATCGCTGCTAATGACGTGGCGTGAACAAACGCCCGCTCACCCACGCTGCGCTCCGCAGATACGCCGTGGCGCGCACATTGTTCGCGCCCACCACTCTTGCAAAAGCGATCGATAGGCTCGGCTTTGTGCAGGCCGATCCAATCCGCGCGCCTGCGCGCGCCCAGGACCTCACTTTGCGCCACCGGGTCCGCAACTATCGCGCGGGAGACCTTGAACGCGCTTACCCAAAACTCGCGATCGAAGAGGACTTCTTCGTCAATTACGGATTCGTGCCCCGTAGCACGCATGCGCTCATGCATCCTCGGACGCCGCCAAAGCGCTGGCCGAAGGCGCGCCAGGAAAAGGCCAACGCCGTGCTCGAGTTCGTCCGTGCGCAAGGCGTGGCGCACCCCCGCGACGTGGACGATCATTTCCAGCACGGAAAAGTCCGTAATTGGTTTGGCGGCTCGACGAACGCCAGCACGCAGCTCCTCGATGAAATGCACTATCGCGGTCTCGTTCGGATTGCCGCGCGTGCACAAGGCACGCGTCTCTATGCTCCCCGCGAGGCGACGCCCGCCCCCGTCGATGCGCAGGTCGCAATGGACACGCTCGTCGATCTCATCGTGCGCAAGTACGCGCCTCTCCCCAAGCGTTCTTTGGCGGACCTCGTGCGCCAGCTCCGAAGCGGCGTTCCGCAATGGGCTTTCGAATACCGCGCAGCGCTGCAACGCGCACACGCGCGCCTGCCCTCCGAAGAGGTCGACGGCGTTCACTGGTTTTGGCCTGCGGGCGAGAATCCTCTGGCGACAAAGTGGTCATCCGACAGTGAAGGCGGCGACATGGTGCGCCTGCTGGCGCCTTTCGATCCGGTGGTATGGGACCGTCGACGGTTCGAACTCTTGTGGAATTGGAGCTACCGCTTCGAGGCCTACACGCCCGCCGACAAACGCGTTCGTGGATATTATGCATTGCCGCTATTGTGGAGAGACTCCGTGATTGGTTGGGGCAATCTATCCGTCATCGACAACCGATTACGGGCTGAGCTGGGATACGTTACCGGAAGCGCTCCGCGTGGGACGGCGTTCAAACGCGCGCTCGATGAAGAGCTTCAACGCATTGAGTGCTTTCTTGATCTAGCGTGAGAAGCAACCGCGCTAGGTCGCCAGTTCTTCCCTGAGCAGATCAGCCAGACGGCGCGTGAACTCCAGCAGATGATCCGCACGAATCTCGACCTCCCAGTCGATTTCCTTGTTTTCATCGGGGCGGTCGCCGAACGTGACAAACACCTCTTCCAACTTCCGCGACTCCGACGAGTAGCTCACGAGGTAATGACTCGTGCCGTTGCGCAGTCGGCGCAGGAAATGACGAAGGTGCTTGGTCTCTTCCCCACCCTTATGGAATGTCCACTCGGGCCACCCCTCGGCGCTCATCCGCTCCATGGTATATTTGCGGAAGTCGACCAGCTTGTTATCCTTGTAGAATTGGTACGGATAGACGACGAGACCCAGCAGCGCCGTCGTGAGTTCAGTCACGATGTGCACATCGGCGCCATCGGCGCGCTCCTCCAACATGAAATCGAGATTCTTGCGCACACGGGCGCTAAACCCCGCCATCGAATTGCGGATGTCCATCGCACTCCCTCTGCAATGAGTGCTACACCCTAGCCTATCGGAGACCTGGGTTACATCGGTCCGATCGCAAATTTCGGTTCTCGACAACAAGAGGTTGCGCAGGTCAAATCGCTGCGCTTGTGATTAGCCATGGATCTCACCGACGCCGTGCGCCTGATCGAGGCCAGCCCTGATTTCCGGTTGCTGCGCCGTGTGCCGGCGTCCTCGTCGTGGATGCTTAAGAGCGCGAGCGGCGAAACCCGGCTGGGCGTATTCGTCGACACCGAGACAACGGGCCTGGATCCCGATACCGACGAAGTCATTGAATTGGCGCTGCTGCCGTTTGAGTACGAGCGCGACACGGGCGTCATCGTACGCGTGGATCAGGACGCGGCGCTTTCAGCGTTTCGCCAGCCCTCCTTCCCCATCCCGCCTGAGAGCAGCAAGATCCACGGGATCACCGATGAGATGGTGGCGGGACAGCTGATCGATCCAGAACGCGTCCGTAGCTTGATCGAGCCGGCGCACCTCGTCCTCGCGCATAACGCGGCATTCGATCGGCCGATAGTCGAAAAGCACTGGCCAATCTTCGAAGAGAAGCACTGGGCCTGTTCGCTTGCCGAGATCGATTGGAAAAGCGAAGGCGTAGGATCGGCCAAGCTCGATTATCTCTTGTGGTCCCGCGGCTGGTTTCATGATGGACACCGCGCCCTATCGGATGCCGAGGCGGCACTCTTTCTGCTGACATTGCCCCTGCCCGCGTCCGGCAGACTGGGTCTCCACGCCGTGCTCGAATGCGCCCGCCGCCAGCTCTGGGTGGTGCGCGCGGAGGACACCGCGTTTGAGCAACGTGCATCGCTGAAGGCGCGCGGCTATCGCTGGGACGATGGCGAAGGCAAACGCGTGAAGGCGTGGTGGCTCATGACCAACGATCCGCAAACCGAACTCGATTGGCTGAGAGCTGACATCTATGGGGATGACCGGCGCGTGACCGTGCTCAAGGCGCCGGCAACGAGGCGTTACTCATCGCGGTTGTGGGCTGAATAGTTCGCAACGTCACAATTTCTGTGTTCGCCCGCCGGAGAACGGAACGGTGCCCATCTCTGTAGGACCCTAGGCTTGTCAGGCTGCAACGCGAAATCGCTCGAACCGAACAGCCAAACGGTCCCGATCAGGATGATCCTTTGCGCGATTGGGAAGCAAGAGCGTCGCGCCTCGAAGGCCTTTCAGTGATTCCAACATCGGACCATCACGTTGAACAAGCAGCTTTTCCGACACGTGAATGCGAAAATCGGGATCAATGCCGATGAGATGCGCATCGAGCGCGGCGTGGTGGAGCTTAGAAAGCGCCAAGCCGTTGGCAATGACTGGTTGGCCCAGCTTCTCGTCGGCGTCGGCGACAATGTGAGCCGCATCAAGCAACATGGCTTCCGGCAAACCCGATACCGCGCAACGCCCACCGTAGGCACTCAACACAGCCTGTCGAAATGAAGCTTGATGCAGCCGCTGCTGCACCACCCGCAGCGCATAGCGGCGCTCCGCCTCATTAGCTGGCGCGCCCAGCAGGCCAACGTCAGGCTGGCCGAACGCCACCTGCGTTTTGAGCCCCGGTCCGTCCCAGCTCGCGATGAACGCGGGCATCATCACCTGATAGCGTCCAGGTGCGATCCCAAGGAAGTACATGATTGGAATTCGCTGCTCGCACGCCTCTCGCAGAGCGCGGTTATCTGCTGCGTCCGGATCCGTGCCGGTGAATGCGTAATCGACCGTCTCCTCAGCCTCGAAAAGCTGGCGATGCACCTCGCGCTGGTCGTCGTACCACACTCGATTGCCAGGTTTCGGAAATACAGTCTTGATCGATAGTAGGAACTTCATCTGGCGCGGCTTAAAGATGCCGCGACGCGGGTTAATGAGCGCGATCCGCTCCCCCCGGTAAATGAAGCCCTGGTTTAGATCCTCGGCCGTAATCACGTCGCGCGTTTCGTTGAGCTTCCGCACGTGGTCGAAAGCGGCTTGGCGCATGAGTGCGTCGGTGACGTCGTCCGCGGACATTGCTCTCCCGGCACGAGACTAGCTGCGACTGACCACTTAGCCAATCAAGCCAGCGTGCCCCAACGCCCGCAACCTGTAAAATCGCGACAATCATTCGTTGAACTGGTCAATCGCCTCGAAAGCAGGACGCCCATCAAGTCTCGTCGTCGGTCTCATTTTCGACGGAGGCGGCACCGCCGAGGGCCTGGAAGCGGCGATCGGAAAGCCATTCAAGTCGCTTGGCCTGCGTGAGCAACACGCGGCGCAGGCCGCCTTGCACCTTGCGCTCAGCAATCACTTGCGCGAGGCGAGCAATAATGAGCGCCCGGCGAGCGATCCGGAAATCCACGTGCGAACGAAGCTCGAGGACGCGGTCCGACACGATTCTGCCCCTGAGTGACGTCGGCCGCCCCACATCCAAGTCTCCAGCAGGCGGGTCTTTCTCATTGAGAATGGCCTTGAACTGTGACGCCTCAACCGCAAACCGCGTCACCTCCCGCTCAAGTGCGTTGAGATGCGCGCGTGCGGCCGCGTTTCCCTTGTCCGTGTCCTGAAACTGCGGCAGCGGCCACACTTCGATGTCCATCACCTCGAACGGATCGAGCACAGACATCGCAACCGCGTCTGTGCGCTGATTGGTTAAATGCCGGCGAATGCGCGTGCGCACCATCTCGTTGGTTTGGCCGACGTAAATCGGCTCGCCGTCATAGTCGAAGAAGGCGTAGACGCCCCATTTGAAGTTGCCGATTGGCGCGGAGCGGCCAGGCTCGATCTCGAAGGGCGTATTGAGGTACGCCGTCAGCCCGTTGCGGAGGTCTTCCGTTTCAAACGGCGGCGTATTGTCGGCGTCGGCTGACTTCGTCATCGTCCGCCCTCTGCCTAGGCGGCGTGCTTGCGGCGTCCGGATCCGGACCGCGGCTTTGCACTCTTCGCGGCTCTTGCCGTCTTAACGCTCTTCGCAGCTTTGCTCTTGGAGCGCTTCTTCGCGACCGCCTTTTTTTTGGCCGGCCCGATGCCCTTCCTCGCCGCCACCTTCTGCATAGCTGACGCTTTTGCTTTCGCCGTCTTCTTCGCTGGCGTCTTTGCGCTTCGCGAAGCAACACGTTTCAAGTGGGGCTCAAGGACCTTCTCAGCGAGATACTTGATCACGTTCACAACAACGCCGTCGCCAGTCAGGTGGTAGGCGTCGTTGTAGCGAGCTGGCAGCTTATACTCGTCTGGCAGTCCCATCAGGCGCGCGGTCTCTCGCGCAGAGATCAGCCGCGAGCGAACCGTCTTGCCATCAACAACAAAGATGGTTTGCCGGCTAGAGCCGCCGCCCGGCGTGCGCAGGCATCCAGAAACATCATCAAAGCGCACCTCAACGCGCTGCACTGATTTGCCGTTCTCGGTGCGTGTGCGGCGATACATGCCACCCACCATGCGCCGGCCGGCCAACTTCGCGTCTTCGACCTTCGCCAGATTTTTTGCGCTCATCATGCCGAGAAGCTTTTGCGTCTCCTTCGGCGTGTGCCAGCTGACGTCAGACGGGTCATCTTCAATGATGTCGGCAAATCGCTTATTGCGCACCGGCGGCAGCGGCATGCTCCACCAGATCCAATGCTTTTGCAGCTGCTGGGGAAGTTCGTTATAGGCGCGCTTCAACGCGGCCGAGCGCCATGCCTCATCCTCGTCGCTGAGCAAAGACAACTGACGCGGCGCATCTTTGCGCGGGACGGCGACGAAGAAGAGCCGCTGACGCGATTGCGGCACGAAAAGCTGCGCGTCAATCGTCATCGCGCCGACGTCGTAGCCCAGATTAACAAACGCCTCGATGATCGACTCGAAGTCTTTACCGTCATGCGAGGTCAGCGTCCCAGCGACGTTCTCAAGCACGATCATCTTCGGACCACGGCCGGACGCGCAAAGCTCCGTCATGCGATCCCAGAACGGCCAGAACGATCCTGAGCGATTGCCCTTCAAGCCGGCGCCGGCGCCGGCGAGCGATAAGTCCTGACAGGGAAATGAAGCCCACGCGAGATCGGGTGACGTTTGCGGCAACTGATCTTGGCGCACGTTGCGCACGTCGCCGACATAGATTTCTTTGCCGCCCCAATTGTCGATGTAAGCGGCGGCTTTTTTCGGATCGAAATCGTTGGCGAAGAGACAGCGCCAGCCATGGCCCAGGCCGGCGCGAACCATGCCGCCGCCGGCGAAGAATTCCAGGAACGTAAACACCGATTTCCCCCGGGGCGCGGAGCTGACAGGCTTCGATTTGGAAGCGATTCTAGTCGCCATGGCGCTGCCCCACCCACAAGATGCTGTGGGTTAATGGCCGGAACGCTCCCAACGGGTTGTTTCGGCTCGAATTAACCGATTACATAGTTCGCTTTATGTTCCGTTAACGCGGACTTGTCCACAGGGAAGACCGTGCAATGCCGCCTCGGAATGTTCGGGCTCTGGATCCGGCAAACCTAGCCTGGCCCGAGGAGGCCGACGCCGCCTCGGATTCACTCGAAGCCAATCACTACTATATGGCCGACGTGCGCCTCGCCCGCTGGGAGGACGTCGACAGCGTTCTGGACCGAGAGCGTGAAGTGTTGCCCCTGCTCGCCTCTGCAGACGACGCTGACAGCGAATGGGAGACCCAGAGCGAGCGGATCTCAGCAACTGCAGACGGTGTCGCCGATGAGCTCTTCTCCGCACTTGATCCAGGCATCGCTTCGACGGCGCTGGCGCTCGGCGCAACGGGCTGCATCCCGTTTTGGAGCTGCAATGGCGGAGCCTTTGGCGGCGACCACTCGTCGCCGCACCCCATCGTCAGATTCTTCGCGAAAGCCGAGCACGCCCCCGCGCTGACAGCAGCCGCCGAGAAATCCGGCGCCAAACTCCATCAGGATGAACACGGCCGCTGCTCAGTAAGTGCAGACGGGGTTGACGCTATGCGTGCGTTTGTAGTCGCGCTGCGTGAGGCGTGCACTCCTGGCTGACTATCTCAATCTTCGTAAGCGGATCGACGATTTGGAGCCCCATTAAGGGCCGGTGATTGCGACGGCGCGGGCTTCCGCATGCGCAAATAGATTGAGCCGCCTAAGGTCCTCAATCTGATTGGCGGCACCGTCGAGCAACTGATCGCTGTGAACGACAATCGCCAAGCACTGTGCCCTGCTCAAGCCGACATTAATACGATTCTTGTTGAATAAGAACGCCGTGCCTCGCGGGGCCTCGCTCCCCCGCGAGGTTGTCATGGACAGAATGACGACAGGCGCTTCCTGGCCCTGGAACTTGTCGACGGTGCCAACGGCGATTTCGGGCGGCAGAGTTTGGCGCAGCAGATTGACCTGCATGTTATAGGGCGCGACCACCAGGATGTCGGTGTGCGCGAGCGGCCGCACCACGCCATGGATGCTGATGGATTGCTTGGTCAGCGACTCCACGAGACCGGCAATCGCGTCCGCCTCTTCCGGCGATGATTGCAGGCAACCTTCGTGGTGCGTCCTCAGGAATGAAATGCCGGACGGCCGGATCGCCGGATGCGCGTCTGCAGATCGAACCAGATATCGGCCCTCGGTTGAAGGATGCGGGTGCAAACGCTTCTCGTAGATGGCTTCGGAGATGAAGGTGCAAATGTCGGGATGCATGCGCCGGCTCTCATTCAAGAGAATGCCGTACTCGGGGGCGACGGTGGCCGCACCGCTTAGCAGATAGTCGAGACAGGACAAGCCGGTCTCGCCGGGATGCACGCCTTGGATGGGTTGGGCGAGCTGCATCTGGTCGCCGACCAGGATGAGATTGCGCGCAGCTCCCGCCATCGCCACCAGATGGCCGAGCGATACCTGCCCGGCTTCGTCGACAATCAGATAATCGTAACCGCCAAGCTGATCTGCACGCGAAAAGAAGTAGGCGGTGCCGCCCACCAGCGCGTGATGGGGCCGGACGGCTTTGGCGTCGGTCACGGTCTGAATGTTGACGCCATCGAAGTACGTGTCGGGCACGTCGTCGCGCGCCTTCTTGACGCCTGAGAAACTGAAGCTTTGCTCCTTGGCGCGCGCCTCGACCTCTTCAAGCACTTTATTGATCGCCTTGTGCGAATTAGAAGCAACGCCGACGCGATGGCCCTTGCGCAAGAGATCGATGACGACTTCCGAGATGGCGTAGGTCTTGCCTGTGCCCGGCGGGCCTTGCACGAAGAGATAGCTCTCATCGAGATCATTGGCGGCACGGATGGTTTCTTTGACGAGATCGGCGCCTTTGGCCGCGATCGGTTCGCCTTCGCTGCGGCCCACCAACCGCGGCTTGGCCCGCGCCAAAAAACCCATGAGCGCTTGATCGTCGTCGAGCGAGGCGGCGCCAAAGCGTTCGGCGAACGCCAGCACCGCTTCGGGCGGCTCCGGTCGGCTGAGCGGTGAAGGGATGAGACTGAAGACGGGCGGATATTGCGCACCTGGACCGCGGCGCAGTACGAGCACGCCCGCTTCAGGATCAAGCGCCTTGATGGTGCCGGCATAGGCAAGCGTGGCGGCGATGCGCGGCGTTTCGGCGATCCTGAGCTTGGTGTCCTGTGGCGGAAATCGAAACGTGGTGAGGAAAGACTTCTTGTCGGGGACGGGCGCGACACTCGGATCGCGGATGACGAGCCCCACGCTCTCGGCGTCTTCGATCAGATCTTCATCGGTCCAGGATTGGCGCTCAAACATGGCCCAATAGCCGGGCTTCAACGCCCGCTGATGAAACCAGATGAGTTCGGCGATGAGTTCGCGGATGCGTTCATCGGCGACACCGCTGGCGCGGACGTCTGCCGCTGCTTCTTGTTTGCGCACCTCCAGCGCTTTGCGTTCGGCGATCTTTTCGGGCTTCGGGACGGCTGTCTCGCCTATAATCTGATAGTCGGCGCCAGCGGGACGCAAGCCCTCGAGCCAAGCATGCATGCGGGCCGTCGAGATGCAGTCGTCTTTGTTGTAACTCTCGATCGATAAGAGGATTGAAGGCTCGCCCGTGTCTCGCCAGCGCTCGTATTCGACAATGCTGTCGGCGGCGGTGGTCACATCACCGGCGCGCACTTGCCCGTAGATTTTTTCGAGCTCCTTGAGCGAATAGGATTCAACACCTGCGCGGATGCCTTGGCGGACGACCACGAGAAGATCGACGAAGCGTCGCTCGCGCAGCATGTCGTCAAGCACAAGCTCGCGCGTCGCGTAGCGCATGGCCAGGCGCTTCAGCGCGTTCGGTTCGTAGCGGGCGTAATGATAGATGTGGGCGTTGGGATTGCGCTCGAGATGTTCGGCGAACATGTCGATCAGTTGCTCGAACGCGGCCTTCTCCTCTGCCTCGCCGTGTGCCCACAGCCCGCGAAAGTTGGGCTCCGGTCCAGCGATCGGCCCCCAAACGCCGAAAAGATATTCAAGCCCGTCGCCGAAGAAGGGATCGCCTTCCATGTCAAAATAGAGATCGCCTGCATCGGGTAAAGGCAGGTGGTGAAAGCCGCGACCGGGCTCGAGCGGCAGAATGGCTTCCACGGGAATCTGGCCGGTGTCGCGTGCTCGGAGCTGGAGCTTGGCTTGAGCGCTCAGTTTAGCGAGGGTCTTAACTTCCATGCCCGTGACTTTTTCGGGCGGTGCGTTGGCGAGTTGCGTCAGCGTGGTGACGCCTGCGACTTCCAGCTTCAGCACTTGCGCGAAAGAAACACCGGCGACGAAGAAGACGCTATCGGCGGCGCGCCATTCGGTGCTGCAGCGGCCGCGATAGTCGCAGAGTCGGCAGGCCTTGCACGGAACGGCGCGAGTGACGTGATCTTTGGTTTGGGCGAAGGCTTCGAACTCACCCATAAGCCGGCGCAGGATGAAGCGGAATTCGCGCAGATCAAAGGTGACGGGATCGCCGCCCGCGACGCGCAGCACACCTTCGCCAACCCCATCGCCCACGAGCTTCTCGATCAGCTCGGCGTAGAGCGCCAGCTGCAGCACGTGCTCAACCTTCGGCTTATGGGCGAGCTTTGCGTCTTCGGGCTCGTAACGGAACGGCTCGCTATCACGGCGTAAGAGATAATCCGGCAGCCCCATCCAATTGTCGTCGGCGAAGGCGGCTTGATAAATGAGCGGCGCGTTGGATTGGATCGCGGCCAGGGTGCTCGCGACCTTTTCTGCTAACGGCGCCTTGTCATTGATCTTAACGGCCCCACCGAGTTCGGCTTCAAGGCCCGCCAATACCTGGGCTTCGTGTTCGAAACCTTTTTTCCGAACAAGCTCAAAGGTTGGGTCTTCGACTGGTTCTGGCTTAACGCCCGCGAGCCAAAGCGCCGTTTGATGCGGGCAGCCCAGGTGCTTGTTGAGCCGGGAGGCGGAGAGAAGGCGATCCATGCGTGTTGATTAAGATGCGCGAACGACAAAAACGGTCGCAAGCGCTCTAGCCCTTCCCTGATATAGGTTTAGGCACCGGCGGCTGGGTTTGGTGATGCGTCACAGCCGTCATCAGTTCTTGCTGCATTTGGGCGCGCAGACTGTCAGGCGCGATGATCTGGATTTTGGTTTGCCAAGTGAAGAGATGCCAGGCGAGTTCGAGCATGCCGCTGGCGCGGAAGCGGACGATAGCCGTCCCGCCTGGCTCATGCTCTACGGTTTGACTGGGGTGAAAGCGCCAAAGCTGGAAGTCGTCCATACCGGAAGGAAGGATGCGCAAGACGACATCCTCGGGCTGGCCTTGGAAATAGCCGAACGAGCTATTGGCGAAATCACGGAGGTTGAAATCGGCGGGGCGCTCCGCGTTGGCATCGAGCACGTTCAAGTCCTCGATGCGGTCCAACCGCCAATTCTTGATGTGCTCGCGCTTCTCAAGTTCGGGACCGATCAAATAGTTCATTCGCCCGAAGATGATGCCGTAGGGTGCGACGACACGCGTGCGTGGTTCCTTGTCGACACTGCGGTATAGGAACCGAATTGCTTTCATGGCGCAGATGGCCTCGCGCAGACGCAGCAACATCTCATCGTTTTGGACGGGGCGCGGGCCTGCCTGAACGGCGATGAGCTCGGCCTGTAACAGCGCTTCAAGGTCGGGAGCGACCCGGCGCAGCGCTGGCGGCTTCATCGCCGCGCGCACTTTGGCCTCGAGTTCTTTGAGCGGATAGCTGAGGCGCGTTTGTCCCTTGCGCTCTTGCTCAAGCGCGCATTGGTTGAGCGCGTTCAACTCATCGACAGTTGGACTTTGAAAGAACCCGTCGAGGCCGCCGGGGATACGAAAGCGTTTGTGCGCCCCGTCCTTAATTTCTTCCATTTGCGGGAAGACTTGGGCCAAGGCGTTGCGGATGCGCTCGGCTGTGCGCCTTGAGCCACCTAGCTCGTCCGCAATTTCCTCGATGGTCATGCCTTCAGCGCTCGCCGCTAAACGGCGCGCCAGCATGAGCCCCTGCTCCAACCTTTCGTGACGCATCCAACAACCTTGCGACCGCTTTTGACGCATCAGCGTAGCAGAACTGCAACCGGAGATCACCGCGCTTTGGTGGTGACTCTGGGTCGAAGACGAAAGGACCAGGCAATGTCTAACGGAAATATTCAATCAGATCAGGGCGATGGGGCGCGCGAGCGCCCGGAACACGCGCCGCCTTGGAAGCTGAACGTGCAAAACGTCATCATCGAGGTGAAGAAGCCCGAAATCAAAGTGCGCGCCGCCATCTTAGAAGCCGGGTTCAGCATCGAGACGCCCTGGATCATGGTATTGAAAGTGGCGGGTGAGCCACGCCGTGAAGTGAGCCTCGACGACGTCATCGATCTCCGCAAGCCCGGCATCGAGAAACTTCGCCTCACGCCCAAGCAAATCAATAATGGCGAAGGCGGTCGGCCCTTCCGCCGTGAGTTTGCACTTCTGCCAAAAGACGAAGTGTTGCTCTCCCGCATGAGGGTTGGCTGGGAGACGGCCCTGGATAACGGGCGCCGTTGGCTATTGCTCTACGGTTATCCGCTGCCCGCCGGTTTATCGACAGAACACGCCGACATCGCCATCGAAGTACCGGCATCTTATCCTGCCGCCCAACTCGACATGTTCTTCTGTCGGCCGCATCTCAAAATGAAGTCCGGTGCGGGCATTCCCCAAACAGAGCATGTCGAGACGATTTTCGGCGAGACCTATCAACGCTGGTCACGCCATCGCGCTTGGGACGCCGCGCACGATACGCTCGCCACGCATCTGGCGCTCGTCGATGAATCTTTGCGCCGGGAAGTCGGCGCATGAGCGCGCCCACTATACGCATGACGCAATCGTGCTTTGAGGCGCTCAAAGCCCACCTCCACCCGGGCGATGGACTTGAGGCGGCCGCTTTGATGCTTTGCAAGGTGGCGCAAGCCAGCCGCGACAAACATCTAGTGCGCGATCTGGTGCTGGTGCCGCACGCGGCGTGTAGGCGCGAACGGAACGCTTTGACCTGGCCCGGCGCGTTCGTTGATGAGGCCATGGAAAGAGCTGAAGACGAGGGTTTAGCAATTGTTGCTGCACACTCACACCCGGGCGGCTTGTTGGCGTTCTCGAATGCCGATGATGAGAGTGATGCTGAGCTCATGCCCGCCATGAGTTGGCGAGGCGATTGTCCGCCGGGCTCGGCGATCATGACCCCCGACGGCAAAATGTGCGCTCGCATCTATGATGGCGCAGCGCCGCAAGCCGCGTCGGTGATGATCGCGGGACACAACATTGTCGTTCACGACCTTGCGTTCGCAGACCCAGTTCTTCCCTTCACCAGCGCGATGACTGAACGGCTGGGCCGCCTTAGCGCTTGCGTCGTCGGCGTCTCCGGCACCGGTTCTATCGTGGCTGAGCAACTCGCGCGTCTTGGCTTTGGCGAACTCATTCTGATCGACCACGACCATCTCGAGAAACGCAATCTCAATCGCATTCTTAATTCGCGGCTGGCGGATCTGGGTCACCGCAAGGTCGAGATGTTTGCCGCTGCTGTTCACGCCTATAGTCCCAATTGCCAGGTTCGGATCGTGCCCACCTCGTTATCGGAGCGCGACGCCATCAAGGCCGCGAGCGATGCCGACGTGTTGTTCTGCTGCGTCGACACTGATGAAGGCCGGCATTTGGCCGATCGTATGGCCTCGGCGTTTCTGATGCCGCTCGTCGACATGGGCGTGTCCATCCCGACGCGCCGCGTCCAGGGCGGACCGCCGCAGATCATCGAGGTTTGCGGCCGGGTGGACTATGTATTCCCGAATGGGGCGACGCTCGCCGATCGCCAGGTCTACACGCCCGCTTCGCTGGAGGCCGAATATTTGCGCAAGAACGCGCCACAAGCGCACGCACAACGTATGGCGGAAGGCTATATCAAGGGCTTAGCCGAAGAAGCACCTGCGGTCATTGCGCTCAATATGCGCGCCGCTTCCGCCGCGGTGATGGAATTCATTGCCCGCGCGTTTCCATTCCGGCATGCACCCAACGAAGGGTTTGCGCGCTCGCTATTTCTCTTGGCCGAGGGGTGCGAAGAGCACACGGCAGAGGACGAGTTTGAACGCAGCGAGAATACTTTGCTCGGACGCGGAGATGAGCGACCGTTGCTTGGCTTGCCCGCCCTAGATGCGCCGACGAAGGAGCTGGCGCGATGAGCGCTTCTCCCCTCTGGTGGCGCAAATTAAAGGCTTGGCTTGCGCCCAAGCGCCAACTCGCCGTGATTGACGGCGACACGCTGCCTGCGGACCTGCCGGCGCGCGATTTGGTTTTGGCGCGCGATGATGGCGAAGACTGGAGCGTGGGTATGCACTGCCCCTGCGGATGCGGCGAACGGCTCGAACTAATGCTGCTGCCAAATGTGAAGCCGCGCTGGGCGATCGCGCTCGACGCCAATCAGCATCCGAGCCTTCACCCTTCGGTGTGGCGCCAAACCGGATGCCGTTCCCACTTCTGGCTGCGCAGCGGCAAAATATACTGGTGCGATTAGGGGCGGTATTCGGTCGCGTGCACGCGGCGGGAGCCGTCGCGCTTACTCGCAGCACCCGATCCATTGGCCTTCGCCGCCTTCCGGGATGGCTTGGCGCGCACGGGCTTGGGCGCAGGCGCGGGCCCCGCGAGTTCAACGAGCTTGGTCAGAAGCACGGCCGTCGCGCGCGCATCTTCGAGCGCGGTGTGGCGCAGACCTCCATTCACTTCGATATTGAAGTGTGCCAGCGCTTCGTCGAGGCCCGCACCGCCTAGTTTGGAGCGTCCGGCTAGCGCCATAAACCTCAGAATGCCCGCTGTATCAGTGGAGCGATGCGAAAAAAGCTCTTCGTAGTTCTGATCACTCAACTTGCAGAGACGCTTCAAGAAGCCGATGTCAAAGCCAACATTGTGCCCGACCAATGGGATCTTTGATGCCAGGTCGCCTTTGAAATGCTTCTTCAGAAACGCGCGGAATTTCTTCATAGCTTCAGCGGGTGCAAGGGCCGTCTTCGCATGCTCCACCAAATCGATCTTGTTGATCGCCATGGCTTCAATGGTGAGTGAGAGAACAGGCTCTTTGATCTTCACCTCGAACTCAGCGCCGAGCACACCGTCATCCCAGACTACAGCGCCAAGCGAGAGGATCGAGTTCGTCATAGGATCAATGCCACCGGTCTCGGTGTCGAACACGAGCATTCGCGCCATGTGAATTCCCTCTAATCGATCCGCCGCTGCAGCAGCGCTTGATACTCGCCTTCGCGCAGCTTGTTCTTGTGCTTCAACACAAACAGCGTCTCGCGATAACCACGACGGACATTGTTCATCGATTCGGCTGGATCGAACTCCAGCGCATCACCGAGATCGTCAGCTGGTTCAATTTCAAGCAGTTCCGCGCTCACACGCGGCGCGCCGTCCCCGCCGAGATTGAGGAACTCCTTCGCGCGCTTTTGAATCTCCGCCTTGCGTTCAGGCGGCAGGTCCAAACTGGCGATCCATGACTGGAACTCGCCAACTTTTTCGCGCTGTTTCTCAACCTCTAGATTGATTCGATGCCAAGCGCGAATGATCGGCCGCGTATGAATGTAGTGATACACCTCCTGCGTTCGCTGAAGGATATCGAAGGCCCCGAGCTTTTCGTTCGGCGCAGGATCGAGCGCGGGCGCATCCTGGCTTATGCAGTAGACAACGCTCTTAGCTTCCAGTCCCGGCTGGTTCAGCACATTGGCATAGTAATAACGCAGCAAGTACGCTGCTTCGCGCGTGGGCGTGTGATTGCCGACGCCACCATCGACGAAGAAACTCCTCTCCATCTCGCCTTTGTGCTCAATCTCCAGCCAAACCGGCGGGAAGAAGATCGGAATTGCTGCCGACGCGAGCAACGCCTGTCGTAGGAGCTCATCTCCATCAACGCGCCGCAGGTGTTGCAACCGACGCTCGCCTTCTGGGCGCGCATCATCGTGCGCGACGAGAGCGGCCACAAAGTCCGAGGCATAAAAGGCTTTCATGACACCCTCGGTGTAATCAGTAACGGCAATGACGAGCGGTGAATGGAGGCTGGCGACGCTCACATTGTTTTTGATCAACTTGGCGAGGGCCGTATTTGGATAGACTGAATAGGGCTGGCCTTTGCGCAGGAACGACGTCGCCCAACGCATCAAGCCGCGCGTGCGATGACCTCCCCAAGTTTTCGCGAGCACCGTCTTGTTCGTCGCCCGTTGCCAAAAGCCGATCGCAGTGTCAGGTCCGCCGCTCGCTAAGAGATAGGCGTTGAGTGCCCCAGCTGAAGCGCCGATATAAACAAGCGGGTTGGTGATGCCCTTAAGCGCGCGATAGGCTAGGATGGCCTTCGCCGCACCCGCGCCGTAGGCGCCCTTGGAGCCGCCTCCACTCAACACCAACATATCGTAGATCGGTGGCTGGGTCTCAGTTTCGCTGCCCATTAGATCTCCGCGAATTTGCTTCTCCGTGTGCAAGTTCTGATTGCACTTTCTTCCGCGCTTCGGCTAGGGCCGCGCATTGCAACAAGCGCGGACGACCGTCTCGGATAGAACGGGGTGCCACGAGTGGCCCGCACTCGAAACGTTCTAAGCGCCTCAACAGCTGACCTGCCTCGACACGGACGTGAGGCGCGAGTGTTTGCTATTGCCGAAAGCAGCCACGCGCGCGTCAGGGATCGAAGCCCGCAGGGTCGAGACGCGAAAGCGGCTCGATCGCGGAGCGACGAGAGCCCGGCCCGCGCAGCGGGCGACGCCCATCCCTATCCGCGCTTGCGCTTCTGAACCGGGATGTCCTTGAGCATGTCAGACAAGAACTTCCGTTCGTCGACACCGAGCGCTCGCAACCATTCAACTAGCTGAACGAAATCCATCCGGCGCTCGAAGATCTCGACCTTGCTGACATATGAGCGAGATTGCCCAAGCCGCTCCGCCACATCACGCTGACTCATTTCGAGCTCGTCGCGCATCTCAATTAAGCGCGTGATTACCGCCCGATAACGAGGGTCTCGAAGGCTATTTCGCACAAGCGTCCACCTGAACCGATGGACACCCCCGCTAAGCACATTTAGGGTTGCACCCTAATAGGGTGCATTGATGCGGACGTCGCCACTCCGTGAACCCGCGCAAGACGTGGTGCTGGCCGCGTCTCAGTGCGAAGGGTCTCTGAGAAGAGCGGGCCTTCGGCTGCTCGGAAAGGTGCACGACAGCGCGGGCGTGATCGATCTTGCACTCGTGGATGGTGCCGGAAGGAGCATTGTAGTTCGTTGCGCCACCGAACCGCACGCCACGGATCACATCGCACTCAAATGGATGATCACCGAAGGCGACTTCACCCGCGCCTTCATCGTCTACACCGCCGAAGACCAGCCTCATCTCTCTGGTGAAATAAAAACCTACCCCCTCTCCCGCATCGATGAGCTTGCCGTCCTCCTCGCCAAGGAGAGCGCCCCATGAGCTCCACCCTCGACTGGGCCAACCTCTTCGAAGAGGAAGCTCCTCGTCTTATGCGCTTCCTCCGCCGCTTCGGTCCCCGCATCTCGGCTGAAGACATCTCCCAGGACGCCTTCGCCAAGCTCTGTGCGGCAAAGACCGAAGAGATCGCCAATCCCCAGGCCTATCTCATGACCACCGCCCGCAATCTGGCGCTCAATGACATTCGCCGTCAGGCCAATCACAAGACCGACCCTTATGCCGGGATCGAGACCCTCGCCCTCACATCCGCCGCTGATCCTGAAGCGGACCTCATCGCCGCCGAGCAGGCTTTGGCCGCCGAAGCCGCGCTCGCCGCTCTGGCGCCGCATCTTCGCGAAGCACTGCTGCTGCACATCATCGAGGGCCTGACCCAGCCCGAGGCCGCCAAACGTCTCGGCGTCTCGCGCCGCACCCTCCAGCGCTACATCGAGACTGCGCTCGCCAAGATGGCGCTCGCCCTCGCCGAACCAGACACGTAAAGCTCCAAGCAAGAATGCCTAGCCGGCAAACCCTGACACGAGCCGAGCGCGAAGCCACCGGCTGGATCGTCCGCATCAAGGCGCACGATGCGAACGAGGCTGACCGTCGTGATTTTCAAGCCTGGCTCGACGCCGATCCAGCCAATCCAAGAGCCTACGCCAAGCTGGAGCGCACTTGGGGCGCGGTTCAATCGCTGCAGCACCTGAAGGGCCGCGCCGCCGCCAACGACACCACGCCGCCGCCAAGCCGAAGCTGGACTCTGCCCGCCGCCGCAATCGCCGCATGCGCGCTGCTGGCGGCAGGCGCGGGTGTCTGGTTCACCCAGGCACCATCCCCTTTCGCGCCTTCCGAACACTACGCCACCGCCCCTGCCGAAGTGCGCACCATCACTCTCGGCGACGGCTCCACCTTCACGCTCTCCGGCGCCGGCGAAGCTTCGATTGCGATCAGCGACAGCGAACGCCGTGTCGAGCTTACCCGCGGCTACGCCCTCTTCGACGTCGCGCACGATCCCGAGCGCCCGTTCGTGGTGCACACCCCAGAGGGCGACATCACCGTGCTCGGCACCTCGTTCGTGGTCCGCATCGGCGCGGACGAAGTCCGCACCACGGTCTTGCGTGGATCGGTGTCCGGGGCTGCCGAACGCACGGGCTTGCTCTCAGGTCTCGGCCCCGCCCAATCCGTCACGGCGCAAGCCAATGAAGAGATCGTGCTGCGCGATGAACGCGCTGAACTTGTCCCGATCGCGGCCGAAGCAATCCCACGCCGTCTGGCGTGGCGCGATAACATGCTGGCCTTCGATGGTGAGACGCTGAATGAGGCCATCGCACAGGTCTCGCAACAGACGGGCTGGCAATTTGAACTCGCCGATCCATCGCTCGGCGAAATGCGCGTCGGAGGCTATGTCCACGCCGATCCAGAAGCCTTCATCGCACTGCTCGGAACCAGCCTCGATCTCGAAGCGCGGTTTGACGGCGAACGCCACGTCGTTCTTTCGCGGCGTCCTTAGGCCTCTCGTAAGCGGTGGTTTCAGGCCACGGCGGCTGTGGGTTTGATGTAAGCCCAAGGCAG